>CALCNB010000089.1 GCA_937897785.1 uncultured Cellvibrionales bacterium
CCATAAGCGAAGAGCAGCCTTAATATCAATCGGCGAAGGCGTAATGGGTATGATCAATTTATCGCAGACACTGGCAACGGCCAACTGATCACCAACTGCAGCTGCTGGCATGTCATGTACCATCACATCATACTCGCCCTCTAAAGGCTCACCATCATAGGCGGCAATTGCACCGATATCAGCACAACGTCGCGGTCGAGATTTCAACCAATCATGCGAAGATTGCTGCTTATCGTGATCCGCTAGCGCCACTCGCAGGCCCATCGTCGATGCATAAACGGCAATATGGGTAGCAATGGTCGTCTTACCACAGCCACCTTTAGGATTGAGCAACACAATGTGTTTCATTTCGTTCTCCGCTTGTAATGCGCGTGTCGACTAAACGGCACCGCCATGATTTAGGGCGACAAGAATAAGCGCTTATAATTCAATCCCTTACAGTCTATTAATTATCAGCATGAAAGATAGAGCTAATAGTGTGAGATTTTCAATAGTTCTGCGCGACAGCATTTACATTTATTGACCGTAACCGTCAGTATTTTTCGCGATTAAAAAGCACTTTAAACAAGACAAGACAAGTTAAAAATTAATTCTTGAGGGAAGTAAGCACACACTTACAAAAGGATGAAGTGAGGTTTTTGTGGCCGGTATAAAAAAACCGGACGAATCCGGTTTTTTTATTATTTATCAACACATAAACGGTAAATTTATGACGCCTCGTCGGTTTGACCTTCTTGGCTGTCAGCTTCAGCAGGGGTATTGTCATCATCAAGCAGCTCTTTAATGCTCAATTTAATACGTCCACGCTGATCCACATCCAAAACCTTCACTTTGACCATTTGGCCCTCTTCAAGCACATCAGTGACCTTTTCGATACGCTCATGCGCAATTTGAGAGATGTGCAATAAGCCATCTTTGCCCGGTAAAATATTGATAAAGGCGCCAAAATCAACAATGCGCTCAACCTTACCTTCGTAAATCGCACCCACTTCAGCTTCAGCAGTAATACTCTCTACCATCGCCACAGCCGCATCTAAAGAAGTTTTATCTTCACCAAAGATACGAATAGTGCCATCGTCATCGATATCGACAGAAGCACCCGTTTGTTCAGTGATAGAACGGATAGTAGCGCCGCCCTTACCAATGACATCACGAATTTTGTCGGTATCAATTTTAAACGTGCTCATGCTTGGCGCGTTGTCCGATAATTCAGTTCGCGACTCTGCAATAACTTGATTCATCTCTGATAAAATATGCAGACGCGCTGCTAATGCTTGATTCAGTGCAATCTCCATAATCTCTTCAGTGATGCCTTCAATTTTAATATCCATTTGCAAAGCCGTAATACCCTGCTCAGAACCGGCAACTTTAAAATCCATATCACCCAAATGATCTTCATCACCTAAGATATCAGTCAACACGGCAAACTTTTCGCCTTCTTTGACCAAGCCCATTGCAATACCAGCCACTGGCGCTTTTAGCGGTATACCAGCATCCATCATTGACA
>CALCNB010000090.1 GCA_937897785.1 uncultured Cellvibrionales bacterium
CATAACCAAAAGGCATATTCAAGTGGATACCATAAAGATGATCGGCATCGACAATGGCTAAATTAGAGGTGATGATAGCGCCCCAGTCACCGCCTTGCGCGATATACTTTTCATAACCCAATCGCGCCATTAACTCGGCGAACATCTCGGCCATGGCAAGCGTGTCCACCTGCTCGCGCTGAGTGGTGCCTGAAAAGCCATAACCCGGCAAAGAGGGGCAGACCACATGAAACGCATCTTCAGCTTTACCGCCATGCGCTTCAGGATTAATCAACGGATCGATGACATTCAAAAATTCAACGATGGTGCCCGGCCAGCCATGGCTAATTAACAGAGGCACCGCATTCGCGTGTTTAGAACGCGCATGAATAAAATGGATGTCGTGCGCATCGATACGCGTAGTGAACTGCGGAAACTGATTGAGCCTTGCTTCGTGTTTTCGCCAGTCGTAATGGTGCTGCCAGTAATCACAAAGTTGCTGAATATAGTCGGTTTTTGCCCCGTAGCGCCACTCGGTATTAGGTATTTGGTCTGGCCAACGGGTCAAGTCTAAACGTTGCTTCAAATCAGCAATATCGGCATCACTGACATGAACCTTGAAGGGTTTAATCGTATTATCCATAGCTGTCTCAACTCGGTTGAAAGTTTTTATAAGTTATACTTCTGAAGGCACCTGATAATGCTGTTGATAACGCTCAAAATAATGCCGTTCAGTCGCATCTGATTGATAATTGTGTGCGCCAAATTTGCCTTTTGGCTTAGCTGCTAAATAATCCAATATTCGCTGTTTAGTGGCCTCCGTTAAGGGCATATCAAAGTACCGGTAGATATGCTCGACACACTCAATGGGCTGATCCATTAAATCGCAATAGCGCGAATCACAAAGGCTCTGCTTAGGAACCACGCCCAAAGCCACTTGGTCAATGACCAACTCTAGGCGTTGCGCGGTGGCCTCGCCGACCAAGAACTCATCGAAGGCAGCTGCATTGAACGGCTTATTGCTCCTCATTTTATATAAGCAAGCCATTAAATTAGTCGCTGACCCCATGCATTGAATCGGGTCGCGATGGGTTTGAATAATACGGGCATCGGGATAAATTTTTAACAAGGTGTCAAGTTTACTTTGATGCGCAGGCGCTTTGAGTAACCAGCGCTTGCGTGGATTTTTCCACTGTAATACCTGCAACATAATTTTATGCCACTGATAAGCGGGCGTTAAATCTGCCTGTGCGTGCCATGCGCCATAATTATCAGACATGTGCAATGAAGCTATATGATCACTGATAAAACTGCCTGCCATAATTAGACCGCATTCAGCCGGTATATCACCGGCCATTTCATGCACGGTAGCAAACTCGGGCACCGTCCTATTCCACTGAGTAAACAATTGATGGGCATGCTCAATGCGTTTATCCGTTAAATAGGTCGCTGTTTCTGGCGGTGGGGTGGGAAGCATCGATTCCCACATTTTTGGCACGCCGACATCAGGGTCCTGGGCTAGGACTTCAAATAAAATTGACGTGCCGGACCGCGGCAAGCCAACGATGAACATGGGCGCAACAATCGCTTGCTGAAGAATTTCTGGGTGGCGCTTAGTCAACTCAGTAATTTCTAAACGCTGATTTAACCAGATCAGCAAATCATTACGCGCCATTAGCCGGCCAAATAAGGTTAATTCTGCGACGCTGTTTAAATCATCACAGAGCATTTTCAGCGGCGCCTGCCAATAATCTTCGCCGAAGTCATCGAGTCCCGCTTTCGCCTTAGCGGCATTAACCAGCGAGTCAAAATCTAAGGGGACGACTGAAGGTAAATCAAACGATTCACCCTCGCGATTGGTCGCTTCCAGCCATTCTGGATTCTGCGGATTACTCATAACATTGCCTTTATACCGTTCACTAAGAAATCCTGTTCATTTCCGTTTGTTTACAGCTTGGTCACGTGCCGTGCAGGCAGGCGCGTTATTAGCCTATAATCGGCGAATAGGAACAAGATTTGAATACTTTAAACCATTACTACTAAAGAGAACATGACTATGGATTTAGAACTGAATAATAAAAATGTCATCATCACAGGCGGTAGCGGCGGAATCGGTAGAGGCTTGGTTTTAGAGTTTGCTAAAGAAGGGGCTAATGTCATTAGCGCCTCACGCGATACAAAACAAGGCGCCTTATTAGAGCAAGAAGCGGCAAAGCAAAAGCTAGCCGGTAAAGTATTAGCGGTAGCCACTGATGTGACAGACAGAGCCTCGGTGGATGCGATGATCGCACGCTGCCATGAGGTATTTGGTGCCGTGGATATACTGGTCAATAATGCCGGCGGCGTATCGCAACCTTCAGCACTTGAAGCACTGAGTGATGAAGATCGTGACTGGGAGAAAAAACTTAATATCGATGGTGTGGTCAATTGCTGTCAAGCGGTTGCCAACGATATGCTTTCAAGAGGCTCTGGTAGCATTATTAATATTTCTTCAAACTCGTCCTTACTGGGTGAAGCTGCTGCAGGCGTCGCACACTATGGTGGCGTTAAGGGCTTCGTCAATTCTTTTTCTAAAAGCCTTGCTTGGGAATGGGCTAAAGCGGGTGTACGGGTTAATAATATTTGTCCTGGCTGGATTGTCCCGTACAAAGAAGAAGAAGTGGGCGAAGGCAGCTTTTGGAATCGCTTTGGCTTTGAGCAGATTGGTCGACCCGATGATATGCAAAATGCCTTAGAGGAAGGAACGCTGTTTAATATGAGCGGACTGCCTATTCCACGATTAGGCCGGCCTGTCGATATCGCTAATTTAACGCTTTTTTTAGCCTCGGATGTATCAAGTTATATTACCGGTCAGTTGATCAGTGTGAGCGGTGGCGCCTACATGCCCTAAACTAAGCCAATGAAGGTAAGCAAAATAATAAGGCAATAAATTATGACTCAAGAGAGCAATGAAACCATTCGTCAAGCCTGGCATCAATTCTGTGATGACTTAAAAGCCAGCGGCGATCTTATTTTTCGTGATGGCATCCCTGATAATGAAATCACTCGGGCAACTGGTATGCGGCTGCTGGCCAGAAATATTGCGTTAGCAATGCAGTTTGAAATGGAAAATCATGATCCAAAATTTCCAGAGCTACTGCATTATTTTGACCCGCTAAGAAAACAAGGCGGAGACAACACCGATGCGCATTACAGTGGTGCACCCATTAATGGTCAAGATTTCTATCGCATTAGCGGTCATCGCGGTAACGCCCAATATTTTGCAATCACGATACTCGAAAATGGCAATACCCCTTGGGGCGGTGCCGTCGTTAATACACGGCTTGGCCAAGATTTAGTGGTTGATGACGAAGGTTATTTCGAACTGATCATCGGCCCAGAGCAACCCGCTGAACTTGATATTAAAAAAACCAACTGGATGCAAACCTCAGCGGCGAGTTATCGAATTACCTTTCGACAATTCTTCGCCGACTGGCTAAACGAAAAACCCATGGAAGCGAATATCGAGCGAATCGGCCAAGACAATCAAACCCCCTTATTCACCGCTAAGGCACTCAGTAAAGGATTGAAAAAGACCAGTGACTGGGTTAACTGGTCGTCGACCTATTGGGCCGACATGATTGATAAATGGAAAGTAACGCCGAACACCTTTATGTCTTATGGCGAGCTTGAAAAAAATAAAATTGACTTTACGCCCGGTGGCGCGCCGATTATAGCGTATTGGAAAATACCGGCTGATGAAGCATTAATACTCAGAGTCACGCCGCCGACTGCCGATTATTGGGCAGTCGAATTTGGTAACTACTGGTGGGAAACCATGGACTATCGTTACCGATTCAGCTCGACGAACTGCCACCACGCAAGGCTAGAACAAGACGGCGAATTACTAATTATTATTAGTCATGCTGATATCGGCGCAAAAAACTGGCTTGACCCTTGCGGCCACGAAGAAGGCTATATTACCTATCGCTGGATTGGCAGTGATCATTACCCTAAACCCACCGCAGAACAATTATCGATTGAGGCGCTTGAGAAAAAATATCCCGAATTAATAGGCAAGATCAGTGAGCAGCAAAGAACCGACGATATGCTCGAAAGACGAGCCGGTATTCGGCAGCGATTTAAATCTTAAGCCAATGCTTTAAAAGCGTAATAACCAACTCAAACAATGCAAGGAACTGAACTGACCATGTCATTTATAAAAATAACCCATCCCCAAGAGGGCGTCGCCCTAGTCACACTGAATCGTCCTGACCGAATGAATGCCATGGCATTTGATGTCATGCAACCGCTAAAGGAAGAATTAGAGAAAATTAGCTTTCGCAGCGATATCCGGCTGGTGATTTTAACCGGCGAAGGCAGTACTTTTTGTGCGGGCGCCGACTTACAAGATCCTGGCTACCTGTCGGTTTTCGATGGCCATACCATGCCAAGAATCGCTTTACGTGCCATGCGGGTATTAGATGATGTGATGAAAACTATTCGCGACATGACACAGCCTGTTATGGCCGCCATTAATGGCCCTGCTGTGGGTGGTGGATTTTGCCTCGCCATGGCGGCGGATTTACGCATTGCCTCTGAGTCGGCATTTTTCCGAGCGGCAGGCATCAATAATGGTCTAACCTCAGCGGAACTGGGGCTAAGCTACTTATTGCCACGCACCATTGGCATCACTCGCGCTAACGACATTATGCTGACCGGCCGCGATGTGGATGCGCAAGAAGCCGAACGCTTTGGTATTGTTTCAAAAGTGTGTAGCAATGATAGCCTGCTCGAAGAATGCCTCACAATGGCTGACAGCATCTTACGTCACAGTCATATGGGCATTGAACAAACCAAGATGCTGATGAATGCCAGTATTGAAGCGGGGTCACTGCATGGGCATATGCACCACGAGGGTATTACACAGTTATTTGTTCGCATGACCACGAATAACTTTCAAGAAGCGATTAAAGCGCGAAAGGAAAATCGGCCGCCAGATTTTGACGATCAGGCCTAGACTAGCGTATAACAGTATTATCACTTGGCTAAATTGATCCACTCAGCCTCGATCGCGTAAATAATAAGGCAAGCGCAGTAACCGCCCTATTTTTACGCTAAACTCCCGCTTTAACACCGTACTCTTTTTCATTACAGCCCGGATAATACCATGACCGCATCTTTGCACCCCAACTCAGAAAAACTGTTTAACCAAGCACAAGCCTCTATACCTGGTGGGGTTAATTCACCGGTCAGAGCATTTAAGGCCGTCGGCGGCACGCCTTTATTTATTCAGTCGGCACATGGTCCCTATATTGTCGACAGTGACAATAAACAATACATCGATTATGTGCAATCGTGGGGACCCATGATTCTCGGCCATGCTCACCCCAGTGTTCTTGCTGCTGTTCAAGAGAAAATGACCCATGGTCTGAGCTTTGGTGCACCCACTGAAATAGAAACGGTTTTAGCTGAAAAGATCAAATCGATCATACCCTCAATGGATATGATTCGGATGGTGAGTTCAGGCACCGAGGCCACCATGAGCGCGATTCGTTTAGCGCGTGGTTTTACTGGCCGCGATAAAATCGTTAAATTTGAAGGCTGCTACCACGGGCATTCTGACTCACTATTGGTTAAGGCAGGCTCAGGCGCATTAACCTTTGGCACGCCAAGCTCACCGGGCGTGCCTGAATCCTTAGTCAAGCACACGCTGAATCTCACTTATAACGACATTGAACAAGTTCAGCGTATCTTTGCCGAGCAAGGCGACAGTATTGCCTGCATTATTGTTGAGCCTGTAGCCGGTAATATGAATTGCGTACCACCCGTTGATGGCTTTTTAACCGCGCTCAGAGATGTTTGCGACAGGTCGGGCGCAGTACTTATTTTTGATGAAGTGATGACAGGGTTCCGCGTACACCCACAGGGTGCTCAAGGGCATTATCAAGTCACACCCGACTTAACCACCTTAGGTAAAGTGATTGGCGGTGGCATGCCTGTAGGCGCATTTGGCGGTAAAAAACCCATCATGGAAGCACTGGCACCGATAGGTCCGGTTTATCAGGCTGGCACTTTATCGGGCAACCCCGTAGCCATGGCCGCTGGTCTGGCAACGCTTAATCAATTAACTAACGACGACTTTTATCCTCCACTGTTCAGTGCTACTGAGCAGTGGACTACTGGCATAAAAGCGATTGCTGAAAACTGCGGTATTCCTTTGACGACTAACCATGTAGGCAGCATGTTTGGCGTGTTTTTTACTGAGATTGAAAAAGTGACGCGCTATGATCAAGTGATCAATACCAATACCGAGCGATTTAATCAATTCTTTCACGGCATGTTAGCCAATGGCGTGTATTTAGCGCCGGCCAGTTTTGAAGCCGGTTTTGTCTCCGCCGCGCATACCACTGACATCATCGATAAAAGCTTAAGCGCCGCAGAAAACGTGATGCGTAAACTCAATTAACGCTATGACCTCTGTTTAGTAGTGCTAGCCTAAAGCCCTTGTAATCCATTTAACAACAAAACCTCAGCAAAATACTGGCCTATCGTATGATAACTGTTTAGCATCTTGTTTAAGATGCATTATTGATAATCGTGAACTTATTAAGGCGAATGTATGTGGCAAAGAATTGCTGATAATTTAATTCACTGGCGGTACGTAAGCAGTCTCTTATTACTGCTGGTGAGCGCTTGGCTGGCCACTTCATTAGGTAGCTTTGGCTTTAATGCCGATTTTCGTATTTTCTTTGACGACGATGACCCATTACTGGTGGCTTATGAGAATATGGAGCAAGAGTTCACGCACTCTTATACCCAAATATTTATTCTAGAATCCGACAACAGCGATTTATTCAATGCCAATAATTTAGCGGGCATCCAGTGGTTTAATGATCAAGCTTGGCGCCTGCCCTTTGTAAGCCGAGTCATCTCAATTGCCAACCATCAACACACAACGGCAGATGGCGATGATCTATGGGTCGAAGATCTATTTGATCCCTATGCTGATAAAGATCAACATTACCAACAAAGGATCAAAAATATTGTTCTTGCTGAACCCGAACTAAAAGACCGCTTAATTAACCAAACGGGCAATATTAGCCTAGTCATTGCCTACTTAAATATTTCGGAACAGCAGCAAGATCAAAAACCTCAGGTGATGCAGGCGAGTCGCGATCTGGCCGAACAATTTACCCAGCGCTATCCGTCAATGTCGATACAAATCAGTGGTCAACTCGCTGTCGATGCCAATATTGTCGAGATTGCTGAGCGTGATGCAGTAAATGTTGAACTCAGAATGTTCTTATGCCTACTACTTTTACTAGCCTTCTTTTTACGATCAATAGCCGCGGTCGTTGCTGGCTTAATTGTTATGTTAGTGAGCGTGATCGCAGCAACAGGCTTTTTAGGCTTAGTCTATACCGACTTTAATGGTATCAATATGAGCACACCTTATATTGTGTATATGATGGCTATCCTCGATTGCGTTCATATTCTATCGGCTTACTTTAGTCGGTTAAACGAAGGTATGGATAAATTTTCGGCCATGAAGGATAGCCTGGCTAAAAACATGGAAGCCTTATTCATTACCAGTCTAACCACAGCGGTAGGATTTTTAGCAATGAATTTTGCCGACTCGCCGCCATTCAGAGAATTTGGAACTGCCACGGCCTTTGGTGTGATGTTTGCCTTTATTGCGTCGATAACTTTATTACCGGCATTTATGTTATTGCTGCCCGCTAAAAAAGTCACTCGGCCACCGGTTTCCGACTT
This sequence comes from uncultured Cellvibrionales bacterium, assembly GCA_937897785.1. Taxonomy (GTDB): domain Bacteria; phylum Pseudomonadota; class Gammaproteobacteria; order Pseudomonadales; family UBA7434; genus UBA7434. Next base: position 7,735 of record CALCNB010000090.1, read on the forward strand.
AGTTATTTACTGCCAAAGCTTATTTAAGCGGCACGGGAAAAAATATTTACCCATCGGTTGGCTGGTTATTGCCGTCATGGTGCCCGCCGCGCTATCCAACAGCACCAACCATGAATCTATGTCGGCTTTTCATAAAGACGCGCCCATTCGAGTCGCTACTGAATACCTCGATCAAGAATTATCAGGCTCAGAATTAATTGACTACTTGCTTCGCTCAAGCGGCCCCGGCAATATTGTTGAGCCAGAATTTCTGCGCAATGTTGATCAGTTTGCACAATGGTTAGAGCAGCAACCTGAGGTATTAAAGGTCAGCGGTTACCATCAAATCATTAAGCGCTTACATAAAACCATGCACGGCGATGATCAAAAATACTATGCAATACCCGATGACCGACGGGCAATTGCAGAATACCTGTTAGTCTATGAATCGAGCATACCTGAAGAGCTAGACTTACAAGACAGTATTAATATCGACAAGAGCGCCGTCAGGGTCACGGCGATGATGGCTGCCATGAGCAGTCAAGAAGTGCTAGCGTTTAATCAACGGGTGCTAGACAAGCTAGCCGCGTCATCATCAGCCATTACAGATTTTGAGTCATCCAGTCCACCCTTGATGATGGCATATGTGGCGCAATCAAATATTCTTAGTATGTTGCAAGGCTGCCTTTTCGTCGCCGGGTTTGTCTGCTTGAGTATGATTATTGCCTTTCGCTCAATAAGACTTGGTTTGCTCTGCATGATACCTAACCTGCTCCCTGCAATTGTAGCGTTTGGTCTGTGCGGCTTATTGATTGGCGAAATCGACATGGGAACCGCGATGATCTTTAGTATGACATTGGGTATCGTGGTTGATGACACTATCCATTTTGTGGTCAGTTATCGTCGCCAGCGATTACAAGGCCAATCACCAGCGATAGCGGTTGATAATACCTACTCTCTCGTCGGGCGTGCCATTATCATTACCAGCTTGGTGCTCTGTATTGGCTATCTTATTCCTGTATTCACCGCTGAACTGCGTATGAATGTTCAAATGTATGCCTTATCGGTTGTCTGTATTGCCACAGCAATGATCGCTGACCTTTTCTTTTTACCTTCATTATTAGTCAAAACGGATAAATACTCATAATGCTGAAGGGGTTTAAAAAAACCGCCAAGGTGAATCGAAGTCTGAGGCTTTTCACAGGGCTACTCCTCTGTGGCTTGGCTATTAGCAACACGCATGCCGCTAAATTTCAACTAGAAAAACGCCAATCGATCGGCCTCGAGTTTAAACAGTTTGCTCACAGCAGCCCAAGCATCGACCATAACCAAGATGGCTCATTGATCTGGCAAGGCAACTATCGTCTTAGCTGGCAGAATGATCGTGGCCAACTGGCGAATGAGTTAACCATTGCGCCGATCATTCGTTACAACAGCCAAGATCATGAACGCTCAAAAGTCGATTTTAAATCGCTTAGCTGGACGAAGATTGAGCCTAACTGGGAGCTAAGAACTGGCATTAGAACCATTAGTTGGCGAACCACTGAAGCAGTTAATCTTGTGGACATCATTAATCAGGCGGATGCCAGTGCCAATATTGATGATGAAGATAAACTGGGGCAGGCAATGGTTAATTGGGTCTGGTTAAACGATCATTTTAGCTTTGAGTTATTGGCCTTACCGTTTTTTCGTGAACGCATTTTCCCTGGTGACGACGCGCGACTCCGAGGCGTCTACAGTATTGATACTGACCGCCCTGAATATGCGTCAAAGGCTGAAAATAAGCGCCTTGATGCCGCCATGCGTTTCGTACTATTACTGGACCAGTGGGAAATAGCCATTAGTCACTTTTCAGGCACATCGCGCGAGCCTATTCTGTTTTTAACTGATCCACAGCTTGCAGAACTCAGGCCGTTCTATCCCGTGATTGAGCAAACTGGCCTGCAAATAGAATACGCTACCGACAACTGGCTCTGGAAACTCGAAGCTATTACGCGAAATGGTTTTACCCTCCCATCACAATTCCTATCTGGACTACCAAGCGCAATGCCCTCTCGTTATAGTGCTGCTGTGGCCGGCTTCGAGGTTTCGTTACCGCCATTATTTAACCCAGACTATGACTACAGCTTACTGACTGAATATCTATGGGATCAACGACGCGGTGAGGCACTGGCCAATGATCTCTTTATTGGCTTACGTATTGGCTTTAACGACCTGCAGGGTTCTGAGCTGTTGTTGGGTAGCATTATAGATCTCGATCGGCAAGAATATTTAACTTTCATCGAGCATAGCTACCGCAATAATAGTAACGGTAAAATCGATCTAACTGTTCGTTTATTTGATGCCCCAGGTAATGCATCATCAAGAGCGCTAGAAACTGATTTTTTTGAATTACATAATGATGACTATATCGCGCTATCTTATACCCAATACTTTTAACTCAGAGAGACTTAACGTGACCAATACTCTAGCGAATAAAAAAATATTTTCGATCACTCTGTTATTGATTATTTTCATCGCCCCTTTGTCTGCGCGTTTAGTGTCAGCGGAACAGTCCAGCAGTGAAAGCGATCAAGCGCAGAAAGCCTATGATATTATGGCTGAATCAGACCGCCGAGATATTGGCTGGCAAGATTCCACCGCCAATATGACCATGATCATTCGACGCGCTGATGGACGAGAAGTGATCCGCGAAGTCACTACAAAAACACTTGAAGGTGAAAACGGCAAGGACAAAAGTTTATTATTTTTCGCTAAACCCTTGGATGTTAAGGGCACTGTTTTTCTCACCCACAGTTTTCCGCTTGAGGCCGATAAACAATGGATTTATTTGCCTTCGCAAAATCGCGTTAAACGCATTAGCTCGAAAAGAAAAACGGGGCGTTTCATGGGTAGCGAGTTTACTTTTGAAGATATGGCTGCCTTCTCACTCGACAAAAATAATTATCGCTACCTTGGTGAAACCGAATGCGGCGAACCCTTACAAGCCTGCCATATCATTGAAACACGCTCTAAAGACCCTTACACCGGCTACGAAAAAACCATTAGCCATATTGATAAGACTGAACTTCGTAGTTGGGAAATTGACTTTTACAGTCGCCGAACTGGCAAATTAAGCAAGCAATTAAGGATCTCAAACTATCAACTTTATCTCGATAAATTTTGGCGACCCGATCAATTGAGCATGCTTAATACCACTACAAAAGCAGAAACAATTTTGAAGTGGCATGAGCAGCAGTTCAACATTGGCTTAGCCGACTCTGAATTCAGAAAAGCCGCACTTGAGAGACGACAATAAGTGGTTTATATGAACAGTAAGTATAGATAAGCTGTCGCTGAAATCAGTTATAATCTATCTCAAATAAACAGCAAGGAAATAATTATGGGCTTATATGCAATGACCGGTGGCGCAACAGGTATTGGCAACGCCATAAAACAACAACTACTCAGCCAAGGCAACCAAGTCATTGTGGTTGATATTAAAGATGCCGATATTATCGCTGACCTTTCTACACTTGAAGGCCGTCAAACCGCTGTAGACGGGATCGTTGCCGCTGCGCCTGATGGGCTCGATGGGTTTATTCCCTGCGCTGGCGTAGGCCCACATATTTCACCCCCGTCGATGGTTGCTAGAATCAATTTCTTTGGTGCGCTCGCCGTCACCGAAGGAGTTAAATCATTAGTCGCAAAGAAACAAGGCGCTATCGTTATGATCTCATCCAACTCGGCCACTATGGGCTATGAGCAAGAGGTTGTCGATTTAATGTTAGCCGGCAACGAGGCCGGTGCGAGTGCTAAACTTGATGAAATTGGTAACGGACAACTTGCCTATGGCGGCGGTAAATATGCATTAAGTTGCTGGCTGCGCAGCGCGTCAAAAGCTTATGCAGAAAATGGCATACGACTGAACGCTGTCGCACCTGGGTTTACTCAAACACCTTTAACCGATGCCGGTAGAAGTGATCCAGAATTTGCTGAAGTACTTGAAGAATTTATTAAAAGTATTCCTATTGGTCGGCCAGGTCTACCCGAAGATATTGCTGAAGCGACCTGTTTTTTATTAGATCCTAAAAAAGCAGGCTTTATTTCAGGCACCATATTATTTGTTGATGGCGGTCACGATGCCATGCTGAGACCCAATTCTTTTTAAATTTTTGAGTTTATTGGCTTTATTATTAATCACGAG
>CALCNB010000091.1 GCA_937897785.1 uncultured Cellvibrionales bacterium
CTAAACCCGCAGGGTGAAATGGTAACCTTCAACACAATAGTGTTTGATGAAGGTAAAGTAGTGCAACTTAATCCCACCGAAATGCCAGCTGATGCAACAGTGATTGACGGCAACAATAAAGTATTACTGCCGGGGTTGATTGATGCTCACGGGCATTTGCTCGGTTTAGGCGGCAACTTAATGGAAGTCGATTTACGTGAAAGTGACTCAATGCAACAGGCAGCGCAATGGGTCGCTGACTATGCCATGATGCACGCTGACCAAGAGTGGATAAAAGGCCGTGGATGGAATCAGGAATTATGGAGCGATCGGTCATTCCCAACTGCTGCTGTGCTCGATGCTAAACTGAAAAATAAGCCCGTTTGGTTGACGCGAGTTGATGGCCATGCCGCTTGGGTGAACAGTAAAGCCTTGCAGATGGCAGGGATTGATGACAACACACCTGACCCCGCAGGCGGCCAAATTTTACGCGATGCTGATGGTAAGGCTACCGGGGTGTTGATTGATCATGCCATGGATTTGGTGTCAGCGATAATGCCGAAAGATTCAGCGTCACTTTATGCGGCACAACTTAACGCGGCGGGCGAGCATTTGCATTCGGTTGGCATAACCGCCATGCACGATGCGGGTATTGGCCATCATGTCTACGACTTTTACTTGGCGCGAGCCGCTCAGGGTGAACTGCCCGTGCGTGTTTATGCCATGCTAAGTGCGACAGATCCGCTGCTACCAGAGATGCTAGATGTTGGCATTATTCGCAGCCAAGACGACTTTTTACATGTGCGCAGCGTAAAAGCTTATGGCGACGGAGCCTTAGGTAGTCGAGGTGCTGCGTTAATCAAGCCATATTCAGATGCACCTCATCAGCATGGGTTATTACTAACGCAACCGGAAGATTTTCCCAAAGTAGTACAGCAAGTGTTAGGCGCGGGTTTCCAGTTGAACTTTCATGCCATTGGGGATAAAGCCAATCAGTTAGTTCTCGATGAATTTGAGCGCACCTTTAAGCTACTGGGTGGCCAAGCCCTGCGTAACCGCATTGAACACGCGCAGATCATAGCGGTTGAAGATTTGCCTCGCTTTGAGTGTGGCGCATAAAATAAATAGTTTTCATTAATCTTACATTTAATCTATCTTGCATAAAATTTTTTAAAA
>CALCNB010000092.1 GCA_937897785.1 uncultured Cellvibrionales bacterium
TCATAATGATCAAATTTATTACTTTGATAAAATGAGTAGCCACTCATTACACCAGCTTCTAAAGAAATTTGTTTTTCTTAATAGTTTTCCGCGTTTGCTAAATAAAACCCACTCACCATCTCGTTCACCACCTCTTTTCATGCCTTGCTCTTTAATTCGACCGTTACTATGATAAGAAATAAATTGTTACAAGTGCTGACAGAGCCTAATGAGCGTTGGCTTGCCACTGATCGTCGGGCCAGTCGGCGAATGAAAAGTTTTGACTGGCCCAGTCAAACAGTTTTTTCAAATGATTCAGCCCCCGGTCTTAGCGTGCTTGAAGTGATTGCTCCTGATCGGCCGGGCTTGCTAACGATTATTGGGCAGGTGTTTTTTCGCCACAAACTGCGTCTGCACAATGCAAAGATCTCGACCCTAGGAGAAAGGGTTGAAGACGTTTTCTTTATTACCGATAGAAATGATCAAATGATAGTAGATGCTGATCTTATCGCAAAGATTGAGGCAGATCTTAAAACAGAGCTCGATGAGCATAGGCAACAGTAGTTTATGAACCCGCAACTTGAACGCTTACACGATTATCCGTTTGCTAAATTAGCTCGCTTATTAGAGCAAGTTCCACTGCAGTCCGAGCTATCATCCATTGCCTTAACCATTGGTGAGCCACAGCACCCCTCACCGCAGGTGGCGATTGATGCTTTGCAGGAGCAGTTAGCTTACTTAAATCAATACCCATCGACACAGGGCAGTGATGCTCTGCGAGAAGCGATTGCGGCATGGCTTTGTCGGCGCTATGGCTTGGCCAGTGCGACATTTGACCCGGCAAGCATGGTGTTGCCCGTAGTCGGGTCTCGAGAAGCCCTGTTCGCGATTGCGCAAGCGGTAGTCAATAACTCGGTTTCCGCTCAGCCACCCCTCGTCATTATTCCTTCGCCGTTCTATCAAATTTACGAGGGGGCAGCGATTATGGCGGGCGCAGAACCTTTGTATTTACCTTGCTCAAAAGAGACCGACTTTTTACCTGACCTCGATGCTATTACCCACGCACAATGGCAACGTTGTCAGTTGATCTATATTTGCAACCCTTCCAACCCAACCGGTGCTGTCCCGCCTAAGGCTTTTTATCAGCAGTTGATTGCCTTGGCGGATCAATACGACTTTATTATTGCCAGCGATGAGTGTTATTCAGAAATTTATTTCGATGAAACTGAGCCACCGCTCGGTTTATTGGCGGTCTGTCGGGCTTTAGGTCGTAACGACTATCACCGTTGTCTGGTTTTTAATAGCTTGTCTAAACGGTCGAATTTAGCGGGCATGCGTTCGGGTTTTGTGGCTGGCTGCTCAGCGACAATTAAACATTTTCTTCGTTACCGAACCTATCATGGTTCAGCAATGCCAAATCATCATCAAGTGGCAAGTATTGCCGCTTGGGGTGATGAAGCACATGTGATAGAAAATCGTTGCCTTTATCGTGAGAAAATGCTGAAAGTGGTTCCTCTATTGCAGGCGGTTGCCGAGGTAAGTATTCCGCCAGCAGGTTTTTGTTTGTGGCTTAAGACCCCGATTGATGACCAACAATTGGTGCAATACGCCTTTCAGCACTTCAACCTCAAATTATTGCCGGGTCAATATTTAGCGCGGACGATTGGGGGTGATAATCCTGGCGAAGGTTATATTCGTATGGCCTTGGTACAACCGCTAGAAATATGTGTTGAAGGGGCGCATAGATTCGTCGCGGCCGTCAAGGCACTGTCAACCTCCAAGGCATAGAACAGGTTCACTTTTTATCAATAAATGACTCAGATAAGGCCAATTTTAAGCTGATAAGGTTCAAATTACCTTTCATTTAGTGTAGGGTGTCGGCCTGTCTTTGATGCTCGTTGTTAATGAGAATTTGAAGCACTTATTGAGTTTACAATAGCTTGGTTTTATTGAAGAATATGGCGTTGATTGTACAAAAATACGGCGGCACTTCCGTCGGCACCGTTGAGCGTATAAGCGCCGTTGCTGATAGGGTTAAGCGGTATGTTGATCAAGGTGATCAAGTCGTGGTTGTCGTCTCTGCGATGAGTGGCGAAACGAACCGTTTGTTAGCCTTGTCTTCAGCGATTAATGATCAGCCACCCAGTCGCGAGCTGGATGTTTTACTATCGACCGGCGAGCAAGTGACAATCGCTTTATTAAGCATGGCATTGTCGACAAGACAAGTGCCTGCGAGATCGTATCTTGGCTCTCAGGTAAAAATACTGACGGACCAATCGCATACTAAGGCGCGCATAAAAGCCATTGATAGCGAACCGGTTCTAGCCGATCTTGCCCAGGGACATGTGGCCGTGGTGGCAGGTTTTCAAGGCGTGGACGAGCAGGGTAATATTACCACCTTAGGGCGGGGTGGCTCAGACACAACAGCCGTGGCTATTGCTGCCGCGTTGAATGCTGATGAATGCCAGATTTATACCGATGTTGATGGTGTTTACACCACCGATCCACGCGTGGTTGATGGGGCGAAGCGGCTGGCAAGTATTACATTTGAAGAAATGCTAGAGATGGCAAGTTTAGGTTCAAAGGTTTTGCAAATTCGTGCCGTTGAATTTGCGGGCAAATATCAAGTCCCATTGCGGGTGTTGTCCAGTTTTGAAGAGGGAGAGGGTACATTGATCTCAATTGAAAAAAATGCCGATATGGAGGCGCCTTTGGTCTCGGGTATTGCATTTAACCGAGATGAAGCGCGATTAGTTGTTCGTGGCGTGCCCGATACCCCAGGTGTTGCTTATAAAGTCATTGGTCCTGTTAGTGATGCCAATATTGAGGTTGATGTTATTGTGCAGAATGTGGCAGCTGACGGCACAACGGATTTGACGTTTACCGTCCACCGTAACGATATCCACAAAGCTAAAACGATTACAGAAGCCGTGGCTAGCGATTTGAATGCACGAGATGTCGCCATTGATGAGAATATTTGTAAAGTGTCATTGGTGGGAGTGGGTATGCGTTCCCATGCCGGTATTGCCAGTCAAATGTTTAAAACACTGGCCGACGTTGGCATTAATATAGAATTAATCACGACCTCTGAGATAAAAATATCCGTCGTGATTGAAGAAAAATTTATGGAGTTGGCCGTTCGCTCACTTCACAGCGCCTTTGGTTTGGATGCTAAGGCGTCATAACTAATTTTATAGCACAGGGAGTTTATTAGCGGAGTATAAAAGTCTACAAGCACATTTCGTCACACGGATAGGTAACCGCTTACTTTTTTGCCCATGGCTGGGCCTGATTGTAAAAATTAAAAGCTAAGTGACAATGTGTTCGCAAGTTTGGGATATTTTTTAAAATAAAAGTGTCTGATGTTTTCTGCGGTGGTTGCCATAATTTCATGGATGTTAGCCTAAGGCAATAGGGCACACTTGTGCCCAAAGCCAGCAGACCATCAGGGGATGAACATGCTGATATTAACTCGCCGTATAGGTGAGACATTAATGATTGGTGACGAAGTAACCGTTACCGTTTTAGGAGTGAAGGGTAATCAAGTTAG
>CALCNB010000093.1 GCA_937897785.1 uncultured Cellvibrionales bacterium
CACGACACCTTCGCCTTCAACTTCTCTAATGGTGTTATTTCCATCAGTGATGATCCAATGCCTAGCTAGTAGCTGCACGCTTTGTTCACTGTTGTTAGCAATACGGACCGTATAGGCAAAGGTATATTCAGCCAGCTCTTCATTGGACTGTTCAGGTAAGTAGCGGGGCTGAACCTTAACTTCTATACTTTGCTGTAATTTGAGTTGCGCTGTATTCATGGGTCAATTCTACGCCTAGGTTTTTATTAAAACGTGGTGGTTAAGGATTTGATGTTGTTGTAAGAAAGTTAGCAATCTCAACAAAGGTCGTCAATGGCAGAGTTTCGGCTCTGGCCGTGTGATTAATACCTAACTGCTCTAATTGATCAGCGGTGATAAGATTTTTAAGGCCGTTACGCAGGGTTTTACGTCGTTGAGAGAAGGCGGCTTTAACCACTTGATGAAATAATTTAGGGTTGTTAGCGCTAATCGGCAAAGATTCGAAAGGCTGTAAGCGAACAATCATCGACATGACTTTTGGTTTAGGGTTGAACGCTTCTGGCGGCACTTCAAATAGCGGTTCGACGGCGCAATAATATTGCGTCATCACGCTAAGGCGACCATAGGTTTTACTGCCGGGTTGGGCAGCCATTCGGTCAACGACTTCACGCTGTAACATAAAATGCATATCACTGATCACTTGACGGTGATCGAGTTGACTGCACTGCTCGAGTAAGTGAAAAATCAAGGGAGTCGAAATATTGTAGGGTAAGTTGCCAAACACTCTTAGTGCTTGATCGTCTTGTTGTCGATGCTTGATAAAGTCAAAGTTGAGGGCGTCGATTTGATGCAGCTTAACCCGTGAATCCTGAGAAAATTGGTTTGCGAGTTGAGCTGCCAAGTCGCGGTCCAGTTCCAGTAGGTCCAGTGTTGCATGCTCGGCGAGCTGTTCGATGATAGGGAAGGTCAAGGCGCCTTGACCAGGGCCTATCTCAATAAATCGGTGATTACCCGTTGGGCTAATGGCGCGAACGATACGATCGATAACTGCACCATCTTGCAGAAAGTTTTGTCCAAACCGCTTGCGCGCTTGATGGCGATCTGTCGGCGAATTAAGGGGCTCCACAATCGTTTACCCGTATGAAGATTGGCAAAGGTCAACCGCCATATTTATGGCGGCTAGTAAACTACTGCTATTGGCTTGACCACTACCCGCTAAGTCAAAAGCGGTACCGTGATCGACCGAGGTGCGGATAAAGGGTAAGCCAAGTGTGATGTTAACTGCACGACCAAATCCATGCGATTTTAATACCGGTAAGCCTTGATCATGATACATGGCTAATATGGCATCAGCATTGGCTAAATACTTATCAGTGAACAATGTATCGGCTGGAAGTGCTTGACTTAACCGCATGCCTTGGGCTCTTAGCTCGGCTAAGCAGGGCTCAATAATACGTATTTCTTCATCGCCAAGATCTCCGCCTTCGCCGGCATGTGGGTTTAAGCCGCAAACTAAGATAGTAGGATCACTAATGCCGAAGTGATGAATTAAGTCGTGTTGTAAAATTGTGATCGTCTGCTTTAAATCGTCGTGGTTGATCGCTTCGGCAACGGCTTTAAGAGGTAGGTGGGTAGTCACTAAAGCAACGCGCAGCGGGCGGGTCAATAAGCCTTCTTTCGGATCCGCTGCTGGATTGGTAGCGAGCATCATCACCACTTTTGAGGTTTGTGTTTGTTGCGCAAGGTATTCCGTATGACCACTGAAAAATTCACTGTTAACACGACTAGCGTCATCGCTGCATTGCTGCAAGTACTGATTGATTATATGTTTATTAATAGGGCCGGTGACTAAGCCATTAAGCTGCTTGCTCTGGCAGAGGTCGATGGCACGATCAAGAGTTGCCAATACGTAGCCCGCCGCCTGTGGATTGGCTGCCCCAGCTTCAATCGACGTATTCAGCGGAATCGCATCAACGATTAATTCACCTGCAGCAGAAGGTTGGGCCGCTTGAGACGGCTGATAAGGCTTGATCGTTAATGGTAGGCCCAGTTGTGTGGCGCGGGCTTTAAGTAGCTGTGGGTTGGCAATGGCCACTAGCTCAGCATGATGGGCTTGCTGCGCTATTTGAACAGTAATATCAGGGCCAATGCCTGCCGGTTCGCCGGGTGTGATAGCAATGCGCGGTGTGCGATTCATATTGGCTTGACTGCCTTATTTAATGTCAACGTATGCATTGTCACGTAAGTCTTGTAACCAGTTGTTGAGCGCGTCATCGTATTTGGTTTCTGCAATTGCCATTCGTGCACGTTGATTGGCTAGCTCGGAGGATAAATCTTTTTCGCGCCGATCAGTCACTTGCAATATATGCCAGCCAAATTGGCTGTTAAATATTGCAGAGGTCTGATTGATATCGGTATTCGCCATCATGGTTTCAAATTCGGGGACTAAGGTCCCAGGTTCTGCCCAGCCTAGATCTCCACCGGTTAATGCTGAGCCTGGGTCGTCAGAGTATTTTCTAGCTAAAAAAGCGAAATCTTCGCCATCAATAATTTTTTTACGAACTTCTGCGGCGAGAATCTTGGCATCATCAATACTACGAATTTCATTAGGCGCAATCAAAATATGGCGTACTTTGGTTTCGGTTTGGCTGCCCTCTATGCCGCCACGTTTTGCCAGAATATGGATAATATGTAGACCGCTGTCACTGCGTATGGCTTCACTGATTGACCCTTCTGAAAGTTCGCTAACAGTCGTTTGAAACATCATGGGGATTTCACTAAAGCGTCGCCAGCCTAAGGGGTTGTGTTCTGCTGCGATAAGCTTAGCTTGGTCAGCAATCGGCGAGAAGCCGCCTTCGGATGCGGCCAGTGATCTGAGTCTAGAAATCTTTTTGTTAGCGGCTGCAACGATATCATTTGATGCATCGGCATCAACAGCGAGAAGGATATGGTCGATATTGTATTCAACTTCAAGCAGTGCTTGTCCTTTTTCTGAACGCAAAAAATTATCGACTTCGCCCTGATCAATATTGATGGTTCTTATAACGCTGCGTCTTTGCACTTCGCGAATTATCATATCACGACGTATTTTATTTCTAATTTCAAGGTAAGACTGGCCTTGTTTTTCAACCGATAATTTGAACTCAGCAAGACTAAGATTATTTCTTGCTGCAATGGAATTCATGGTGTCATTTAATTGTTGGTCGTCAATTCGTAAGCCGATTTTCTCGGCTCTTTGCAGCTGCAAGCTTTCTAATATTTTTTGTTCAAGAACTTGTTCAAATAAACGATTATTGTCAGGTAGTGGTTGCTTGTTTGCGATTAGGCGCCGCTGGATTTCAGCTATTTGATCACGTATCTCGCTTGCTAATACGACATCATCTTCGGCGATAGCAACGACTTGCTCAATCACTTCATATTCCGCATGGCTGGCAGCATTTAATAATAAGGCAAAAATAAATATGCCGGCCATCATGTTGCGCTGAGTGAAGCAGGCACTCGCTTTAATAAAAGCTGAATAAAGGTGGTTAAGGGTTGAAAAAAATAACTG
>CALCNB010000094.1 GCA_937897785.1 uncultured Cellvibrionales bacterium
CACGACTGACACCGTGCAACATAGCTAAAGCTTCTGCCGTAAGACCCATCATGCCGGAGCCTTTCGCAATATGCTTACTCAAGCGTGGATTGGGATCCAAGCCTTCGGTCATCGGCACATGGCCCATATGTTCAGAACCACCGATCACAAACACGTCACCGTAACCGGCTAAAATGGACTGCGCCGCAATGTGCAGCGCTGACATTGATGAAGCACACAGACGATTCACGGTTTGACCAGGGACCGTATGCGGGATTTGTGTCATTAATGACATCATTCTCGCTAAGTTAAACGATTGTTCCTTTGTTTGGTTGACACAGCCCCACACGATGTCATCTATCTCAGCAGGGTCTAAATCGGGATTGCGGTGCAACAAGCCCGAGATTAAATCTGCAGCCAGATCATCAGAACGGGTATGGCGATACATGCCGTTTCTCGATCGACCCATGGGGGTGCGTGCACAGTCAACAATCACTGGTGTATTATCGGCTAAACTCATTATCTTTCTCCACTGGATGCCGTGCTAATTAACAAGCACAGACTAATCAAATTATTTATAGACGCTTCTCTTTTAAGGCCAAAAATAAGGCCCCATCAATAAAATGTTTTGCCTTCAGCCGCCATGGCTTTAATACTGTCGAGCAGTCTGTACGGCTCGCCTAAGTCGGCATATTTTTCAGCTTTGGCGCAGAACTCACTGATGCCGGTATTATCCAACCAACGACAAATACCCCCTCTAAACATAGGGAAACCTATCCCCATGATCAACGCCATATCAGCCTCAGCTGGCGTAGCTACAATGCCTTCATCTAAGCAACGAATCATCTCGAGCGCCATCGGAACCATAAGGCGATCAATGATTTCTTCATCGTCCATGGTTTTTGCCGCATCAATATGGTCACTCAATAAAACCCCTACTGCATCGTCAGCGGTTTTTTGAATACGGCCTTTTTTATCCGGCACATACTGGTAAAAACCTTTAGCATTCTTTTGGCCTAAGCGCCCGGCCTCGAACAGTGCTTCGGCCGCACTTTTATAATCCACTTGCATGCGTTCTGGAAACGCTTCCGCCATGACGCCAGAGGCATGTTCACAAGTATCTAAACCAACCACATCTTGTAAGTAAGCAGGGCCCATAGGCCAACCCCAGCGTTCCATTACACGATCTATTTCAACAAAATCGACGCCCTCCTTCATCAGAGCATTTGCACTGCCAAGATAAGGAAATAACACACGATTGACCAAAAAACCGGCACAGTCATTGACCAATATCGGCGTCTTACCTAAAGACAAGGCGTAACTCATCGTTCTAGCAACCGCTGAATCACTGCTCTGTTTACCTCGAATGACCTCAACTAAGGGCATTTTATGTACGGGATTAAAAAAGTGCATCCCGCAGAAATTTTCTGGTCGCGTTAAGGGTTCAGCTAATTCGCTAATTTGGATAGTAGATGTATTAGAGCAAAGCACTGCATCATTGGCCATCAATGCTTCACACTCAGCCAAAACAGCTTTTTTAATCTTTGGATTTTCTACCACCGCCTCAACCACTACGTCTGCATTTTCAATGCCGGTATAATCTAAACTTGGCTTGATCTGGGTTAATGCCGCGGCCATTTTCTCTGGTTTCATGCGGCCACGATTAACGCGTTTACTAAACAAAGAAGACGCTTCTTGCATGCCCGCATCTAAGCCAGACTGAGCAATGTCTTTCATCAAAATAGGCACGCCTTTCGCTGCTGACTGATACGCGATACCTCCACCCATAATACCCGCACCTAATACACCCGCTGATGCAACAGGCTCAACACTACCAGCTAAAGAACGTGCTTTTTTCGATACTTCTTGCTCATTTAGGAACAGTCCGACCAAACTGCGTGCCACATCGGTAAAGGCCAAACTAACAAAGTGCTCTATTTCAACTTTGCTGGCTTCTTCACGGCCTAAAGTAGCGTGCTTCTCGATTGCTTTCAGCGCTGACATCGGCGCAGGGTAATTTCGACCCGCCTGAGCCGAAACAAGCCCTCCGGCACTGGTGAAGGCCATTAGGCGCTCCATGTCATTGAGAAGCACTGGGGCTTTTTTCTCTGCTCTGCGCGACGCATAATCCAGTTCGCCATCAATGGCCGCTTGCAACATGGACAAAGCGGCCTTTTCTAAACCCTCGAGAGGCACCACAGCATCGACGGCACCCAAGGCCAAACCTTCTGCCGCCTTGGCATGCTTACCGGTGCAAATCCACTCTACCGCATTATCGCAACCCATCACCCTTGGCGCTCTAACCGTGCCACCATAGCCAGGAATAATACCCAGCTTCACTTCGGGAAAACCTAAAGCAGCCACATCAGCACAGACACGAAACTCCGCCGTTAAGGCCAACTCAAAACCACCGCCTAATGCAAAACCGTTAATCGCTGCCACCTTGGGAAAAGGCAGATCTTCTAAGCGATTAAAGAGCAGATGAACTTCTTGAACACCATCGTAAAGCGCTTGCTCGGGACCATTAAATAACTCTGTAAACTCAGTGATATCTGCGCCAACAATAAATGCACTTTTGCCACTGCTCATTAATAGGCCGCGCACACTACTATCGGTTTCAAGCAAGTCAACCGCCTGCTTAATTTCTTCTATAGTAGCGATATCCAGCTTATTCACACTGTCTTGAGAAGAGAAACACATTTCAGCAATACCATTGCTATTCTTGCTCAGGGTAAGAGTTTTACCTTCAAACATTGTTACTATCTCCAAATCGATCATTAATAAAGTAAAAAGTTAGCCGGTTAAACATGCCGGATCAAATACATACTGCTCAGTTAGCCAATCCACTAACTCGTTTGCATACACCGAGTTAAAATTCGAATAGCGATTGATTAATGCTTGCTTTTCCGTCGCGCTCAGTTCATCTAAGCCCTGAGTAGAAAAGATGGAGGCATCTTTTAACACACTATGTCCTAAAGCAGAACCGAATAAGCGTTCCGCATCCTTCTGCCAAAGTAATTCAGCCGATTTTTCATCGGCATGCGAGACTGAGCTTGTATCAGCAGGGTCTAGCCATGGGTATAGCCGGGCTAGACTCGCTAACGGTAATTGAGACAAGTAAGGCTGATTCATCGGATTGGCGAAATGACCAGCACTCATATCAATCAGCGAAGATCGCCCTTTAAACGGTTGTAAATGTAAAAAACGACTCAATTTAGCCCCATCGTTAACCGGGTAATTATCCCATATAACCGGCAATCTCGCTAATTGATCTGCGATAAAATGAAGGTTATCTTCTCTAAAATCCTGGCTACAGACCTGCTCACCGGTCCAAAAATATCCGATCTCAGCGGGCAGCGCCTGACCAAGATCTCGCCAATAAGCCTTGGGCCTAGGACCAAATAGCTTCTCTAATATAGGGTCTGTCGAATAATAGCTAGGACAAACAATGTAGCGATCAGCCACTGCCTTGCCAACAATATGGTCAACAATACGTAATTGCTCTCGTGCCATATCATCGCCCAATGAGGGCATATCATCGAATAAAATGCACAGCAAATCTGGCGAAATACTCTGTATCTGAGCTAACTTTTCATCTAACTGCCGATAGGCTTTGGTTGCCGCTTGCGATCCAGCGTTTAACGCTGCTAAGCCGATAGGCGAAAGGCCGATACCAAAAGCAAGCCCTTTCGCTTTAAATTCTTGCGCCAGCAACTGCAGGGCTAATAACTCCTCATCAGTCCATGGTTCGAACCAAGCATGGCGTAATTTTACATCTGATTTGGGCGCATAAATATAAGCCGATAAATTTTCATCGGCCATAAACTGAGCGTACTCATGGCGTACAGACCATGACCAGCTGCGACCATAAAACCCCTCTATCACGCCAACAGGTCGTTTTTTTTCTGTCATTCTCAGACCTCTAAATACGGCGCTAGAATTGAGGCTAGTCGATAGTCAATAATGGATTCATAGATGATGGATACTTAGGTATGGTATCTCAACCCACGAGCGACCTCTATAGATCAAAACCCAATCTTAGCAATTCCTTATGATAACACAATCATGACAGGGACTTGACGTAAAGCAAACTTATGATGAGTAGTATTTATTGTGATAGTCAAAAAAAATCGACACTCACTAAGCTAGAGCGTGAAGGTAGGATTATTCGGAGAAATGTTAGCGGCTAAATATGCCTCAACTTCACTGCTTAAAGCAGCAGCCTGATCTGTCAATTGCACACCAATACCCCGCTGGTATTGCAGCCCATAGTGTCTTGCCGACCAAATAACAGTAGCCGTTAATACGGACGTTTCAGGCTCATCGAGTAGGGTTGCGACAAAATGTACACGATCGCCTAAGCGATAATCTTTATCGGTGGCAATGAAAAATCCGCCCCCTTCCACAAAGGGCATATAAATTTTATGCAGGGTTTCTCGATCAAAGGCTTGCCAATGCAAGACCCCGGCAGCCTCAACCGCTCTTAACGCATTTCCCATAACACCCTCACAGCCTGATTCGACAAGGTATGATGCAAACGAAAGGATTCGCATCGCAATAACTAAGAAGCTATTTAATCATGGGAAGTTTGAAAAAATGTGGTGCAATCTTGCAAAAACGTTTCCATAAGTAAGCGCAAGTTCGCATTTTGAGCTATAGCTTGCTTGGCATTGATGGCTAAAGCATAGATTTCATGTCGTTGTTGGTCAGAAATTGCATCCAAACTGGCCAGCGCTTCACTCGATTCAGTCAAGTTAGCGGCCGACTGCCTAGCAAGCAGGACAAGCAAGGCATCTAAAAAACTCGCTGCACCACGTTGATCAAGTTTGGCTGCGAAATCATAGCCCGAGCGTTTTCCTAGCATCAGCTCGATCAGCGTATCGTTATCAAACTGCACCTCATCAGATTCCAATAGCATTGATTTAACACGCTCAGGAAAACCTCTTGCCCGCTCAATAGCATGCTCTATATCGACCTGATTAAAATCACTTTTTAACCAATCGACAATGCTATTCGCTGAAGGCAGAGCAAAATTAACACGTTGAGCGCGGGACAAAATCGTGGGTAATATTTTAGAGACCTGATGCACAACTAATAGAAAGT
>CALCNB010000095.1 GCA_937897785.1 uncultured Cellvibrionales bacterium
TGCGTTCACGTGGTTTGGTTGGTAATGGCCATTGGTGTTTAACTCAGCTCTCTACTCATGACGATGCGGTTTGGCAACAGGCCCTAAAGCTACAAGCACTTGCGGCGGAACAAGCTTCTAATCAACTAACGAATACGCTGCTTGGTTTCGATATGGACCCACGGATTGTTGCGCTGGCAAATGACAATATTGCATTAGCGGGTTTGTCGGATTGTATAACCGTTAAGGTGATGGCGATCGACCGCTTATCGTTGCCGAATGATATTGTGCCTGGTTTGTTAGTGGTGAATCCACCTTATGGCGAGCGTTTAGGTGAAGTTGATGAGTTAATCCCTGTCTATCAGCAGCTAGGTCGCTTGCTTAAGCAGTCTTGCATGGGTTGGCAGGCTAGTGTCTTCACGGGCAATAAAGATTTAGGTTGGCAAACGGGATTACGCAGTTGGCGGCAACACAGGCTTTACAATGGTGCAATTGAATGCCAGCTGCAGCGTTACCGTGTCGATGAAAAAAGCATTGCGGTTGATCTGACAGATAGAGGAAAAAAAGTTCTATCAATTGATGACTTAAGTGATAACGCTGCCATGTTGGCGAATCGCTTGAAAAAAAACCGACGACGCTTAAAGCCTTGGTTAAAGAAACAATTCAACGCCTGCTATCGCGTTTATGATGCCGATCTGCCAGAGTACGCGATGGCAATTGATTGTTATGTGGCCGTCGAAAAATTAGCCCGAGAGTCCGATCATGGCAGCGGTGCTTATCCGGTAAAAAATAGCGGGGCGAGCCCCTATAAAAATATCCCAACACCATTGCCTAGACGAATACCATTGGTGCAACCTGAATTACATATACATTTACAGGAATATGCACCGCCAGCAACGATTGATGCCGGTTTGGCGCGTAAACGCGTCAAAGATGCCATCGCCGCTGTTTCGGCGGTGTTTGAATGTCCTCTTGAGAAAATCTACCTTAAGCGACGAGAACGTCAGCGCGGTAATAGTCAGTATCAGAAGACCAATGACGCAGATCAAAGCTTAGTCGTGTTAGAGCATGGCCATGCATTTAAGATAAATTTACAGCGCTATTTAGATAGCGGCTTATTTTTAGATCATCGTCCAGTTCGTTCATTAATCGCCAAGGAGGTTAGTGGTAAGCGCTTTCTAAACTTATTCAGTTATACCGGTTCTGCTTCAGTCTATGCGGCGAAAGCAGGCGCCAGTCATAGTCTTAGTATTGATATGTCGAATAATTATTTGAACTGGACGCGGCATAATTTTCAACTCAATGAGATTGACGCTGAGCGGCATGAATTACTCAGAGCTGATTGTAGCGAGTGGTTAAAAACAGCTGATGAGCGCTTTGATTGTATCTTGCTTGACCCTCCCAGCTTCTCTAATTCTAAGCGAATGGAGCACACATTGGATATTAGTCGGGATCATATCGATTTGATTAGCTTGGCGATGCGTCGCCTAACGGCAGAGGGTAGTCTATACTTCTCAACTAATAAACGAGGCTTTAAGTTAGCGGCTGAATTGACTCGTCAATTCGCGGTTGAAGATTTAACACGGGACACTTTAGACCCTGATTTTGATCGTGGCCGACCTGCACATCAGTGCTGGCGGTTTAAGCATCGTTAATGACTTGGCCAAATAGGGCTATTAGCTGGCCAAAAATGCTGATATAGTTCAAAAAACCGACAGATTGAGTGAATTTTACGAGGAGTACCGTTGTGGAGCACAGTTATCGCTTGGTGATTGCCTGTCCTGATCAAGTGGGTATAGTGGCTAAAGTGAGTGCCTTTATCGCTGAACAAGGGGGGTCATTACTCGAAGCGAACTACCATACTGACCCTGTCTCAGGTCAATTCTTCATGCGAAATGAAATTAGCGCCCAGTCATTATCGGTCAGTTTTGACGCCTTCAAGCAACAATTTCAAGTTATTGCTGAAGCCCATCAAATGTCATGGTACATGCGTGATTCTAATCAGCGTCGTCAAGTGGTGTTGCTGGCAAGCCATGCTTCCCATTGCTTGGCCGATTTATTGCATCGCTGGCGCAGTGGTGATTTGCACTGTGATGTCCCCTGCGTGATATCCAACCACGAAAATTTGCGCAGTATGGTCGAGTGGCACGACATTCCCTTCCATTATGTACCGATGGCAAAAGAGCCAGAGGCTAAAGCCGCTGGGTTTGCAGAAATAGATCGGCTAATACAATTCTACCAAGCTGATACGATTGTTTTAGCCCGTTATATGCAGATTTTACCGCCCGATCTTTGTGCCCGGTACCCGCGACAAGTGATCAATATTCATCACAGTTTTTTACCGTCATTCATTGGCGCAAATCCTTACCAAAAGGCTTTTGACCGAGGGGTGAAATTAATTGGCGCTACCTGCCACTATGTGACTGATGACCTTGATGAAGGTCCCATTCTTGAGCAAGATGTTGCTCGCGTTGGTCATAAGCATGACCGCGACGATATGGTGCGCTTAGGTAAAGATGTTGAGGCCCGCGTATTAGCCCAGGGCTTGCGTTATCATCTTGAAGACAGGGTCATAGTTGATGGCAATAAAACCGTGATATTTGATTAGTTAATTATGCTTTAAGCCCTTTTTCTGTCAATCTTATAAATCTTTAACCAAATCACTGTTAAAAAACGAGGACAATAGTCACTTGTCAGCATAGACTCGCATAGAGTTTTTAATTAACCGGCTGTTTGTTAACGCTAAGCATAATCGAGGAAGAGTCAATGGGTTTATTAAGTGGTAAATACACCATAGTCACCGGCGGTGGGACAGGTCTGGGGTTTGGCGTGGCGCAACGATTTTTAGAGCAAGATGCTGCTAGCGTTATGATTGTTGGTCGTCGCGAAGACGTTTTGCAGGCAGCTGCGGATAAGCTGTCAGCCTTAGGCCATGCCGGCGAAGTACGCTTTAAAACCTGTGATGTGACAGTTGAGGAGCAGGTTGAAGCCGCTGTTGCAGCGGCCTGCAATAATCAAGGTCAGCTCGATGTAATGGTTTCAAATGCTGGGACAGGATTACCGAATGCCGTGATTGATGCTGATGTTGCAGCCTGGAGCAGCCTGTTAGATTTAAACATTATTGGCAATTTGCTGCAGAGGATTTACATTTCAGAATTTCAAATGATTAATAACAATTTATATTCTTGATTTTATAACTGCTACTACTCCAAGAATCAGGCAAACAAAAACAGATGCTAAAACTAAATTACCTACGCCCATTTTTTTTTTTAAATATACTATTTATTTAAAACTTCAATTGAATCAATTA
>CALCNB010000096.1 GCA_937897785.1 uncultured Cellvibrionales bacterium
GATTATCAGTCAACTGCAAGATAGCCAAACCACGATTCGAAAACATTTTGACGAATACCGCTTTGACCTTGCCAGCCAAGTCTTATATGACTTTATTTGGAACGAGTACTGTGATTGGTATTTAGAGTTATCGAAACCGCTATTGGCTGATCCTAATGCTAGCGCCGCACAACTGGCAGGCACCCGCAAAACCTTAGCCACAGTATTAGAATCAATACTGCGTTTAGCGCATCCAATCATGCCGTATATCACTGAAGAGATATGGCAGTCGGTAGCGCCATTGGTCGGCATTGATACCGCCGGCGGACAAAACAGCATTATGCTGCAAGACTACCCTACTGCCGATAGCAAAAAAATTGACCGCATGGCCGAAGCCGATATTGAATGGTTAAAAGCCGTAGTCGTCGCGGTGCGTAATATTCGTGGTGAAATGAACATTTCGCCCGCCAAAGCCTTGCCGTTATTTTTTGCCAATGGTAATGCCGATGATGCACGGAGAGTCGACACCTATACACCGCTGATCAAAGCGCTCGCCAAAGTCGATCAGATCACGTGTCTAACCGCCGAACAACCAGCACCGGCCGCAGCGACACAGTTAGTCAATGAGCTAGAAGTATTGGTTCCACTCGCTGGCCTAATCGATAAAGACGCCGAATTAATACGGCTCGATAAAGAAATTACCAAGCTTGAAAAAGAGCTCAAACGACTGGCAGGCAAACTGGGCAATGCCGGCTTTACCGACAAAGCACCGGCTGAAGTGGTCGCCGCTGAAGAAAAGAAGTTAGCCGACGCCAATGATGCCCTGCAACGCCTAGCACAGCAAAAATTGCAATTGAATGATCTATAACATTCACTGACCAACGCCGCTTCTGTTTTTAAACGTTTATCGTCTTGATAAACGCAGTGCGGCAAGGCCTGAAACCAATAACCAGATGCTAGCGGGCAGTCGCGTTTTAAGCATGCAGATAAATACAATTTGGGCTAAAAAAATTAACCGACTAAAACTGCTGCCTGTATTGGCCGAGCAAGGTTAGCATCTTTTGTTTGTCGGCCAGCGGTGCATGGCTGTCAGGAAAACCCAGTACCATGCCAGTGGCACCTTCGGCTTGCAGTTGTTTGATCTGTTCAACCGAGGGGTTATCTTTTAAGGCTAAAATGATCTCAAATGCTTGGTCATCGCGCTGATTTTCCACTCGCGCCGCTTGTAATTGCGACAAAATTGATGCCATTTCCTCGACAGTATTGCCGTTGCCCAACCAAC
>CALCNB010000097.1 GCA_937897785.1 uncultured Cellvibrionales bacterium
GCTAAAGGATAACTCCGCAGGCACCGCTAACGAAAAGTCTCAGCGCGAGACCATCTCTCTGTCACTGCCAGCGATTGGATCATCAACCTCAGCCATTAAAGACAATCATGATCAGCGGCCCAACTCACTCAGTGAACGATCTTTAGCCGCACAGTCCAATACGAATACCGATTTAAATAGCCAAGCTTCTCTTCATGCCAATCCGGAAGACAGTAATGGATCTCTAGCCGAGGCGGCTGCCGAAAACCACCAACGGTTTATTCAACCTATTAAGCCTGGAGATAACTTATCAATGGTGTTTGATCGCGTTGGCCTGAGCGCCCGCGAGGTCCTAAACGTTGTCAACTCTAGCACTGAAGGCAAGGCATTAACCCGGATGTTCCCTGGCGAAAGCCTAGAGTTTGTTATCAACGATGATAAAGTCCTGGTCGAAGTAATAAGGCGAAAATCACTGCTTGAAAGCGTTCACTTTACTCGGAATGATGAGCAGGCTAAGTTTATTGTTACCACGCATACTCGACAGCCAGACATAAGAGTCGTTTACCGCAGCGCGAAAGTGAGTGACTCCTTGTCAATGTCAGCAGAACGAGCCAATATCTCACCTTCAACCACTATGAACATGGCCAATATTTTTGGCGGTGTCATTGATTTTGTTCTTGATGTGCGGAATGGCGATCAATTTACCGTGGCCTATGAAGAACACTTCTTAGACGGTGAAAAAATTGATGAAGGAGCGATTATCGCTGCTCAGTACGTTAACCGCGGCAAAACCTATAATGCCTACCGCTATACCGACCCCGACGGTGATATTGGCTATTATAACGAAGAAGGTATCAGTATGCGCAAAGCATTTCTTCGGGCGCCGCTGGATTTTACTCGCGTCAGCTCGAGATTTAATATGCGACGCCTTCACCCAATCACCAAGCAAGTTAAACCTCATCGCGGCATTGATTACGCAGCGCCAACAGGAACCCCCATTTTCTCAACTGGCGATGGCCGCGTGATAGCGTCAAACTATAATAATGCGAATGGTCATTATATCTTTATCCGTCACGGCGAATCGTACATTACAAAATACCTGCATCTACATAAGCGCTTTGCTAAAAAAGGCCAGCGGGTCAAACAAGGTCAAATTATTGGTCAAGTGGGTAGCACGGGCTTCAGCACCGGCCCCCATTTACACTATGAGTTTTTAGTCAATGGGGTACACCGCAACCCAAGCACAATTTTAAAGAAATTACCTAAAGCCAAACGTCTAAAATCCGATTTTAAAGCGGATTTTATTGCTAGTATTACATCGACACAGATGCAACTAGCGAGTAACAGCAGCGCCTTCAAACTTGCCAGCAATCAATGACTTCGCTATTTATTGGGCTGATGTCTGGCACTAGCGTCGACAGCATCGACGCGGCCTTGCTTGAGATTACCAGCACTAAAAAACCCAAATTAATAGCCACACATAGCCATGCAATTCCTCAAGCAACACAGCAACTAATCCATGCCTTATGCCGGCCGGGCACGAATGAAATTGAAACCATGGGTCGTCTCGACCGGAGCTTAGGCGCATTGTTTGCACAAGCTGCAATAACGCTTGTTAACAAAACTGAATATTCCAATGGAGATATCACTGCTATTGGTAGTCACGGTCAAACCATTCGCCACCGACCTTCGTCATCCCCGGACACGGAACCCAGTTTTAGTTTACAGATCGCTGACCCTAACACCATCGCTCAACTAACGGGGATTACCACCGTGGCAGACTTCCGCCGGCGCAATATCGCTGCCGGTGGACAGGGCGCGCCATTAACACCCGCTTTTCACCGAGCGATCTGTCAGGGCCAAGCAGAAACTTGCGCGATTTTAAATCTGGGCGGTATTGCCAATATTACCGTTGTGGCCAACAACGAAATCGTAAGCGGCTTTGATACTGGCCCTGCCAACACGTTATTAGATGGCTGGACTCAGCGCCATCAGCAACAGCCTTATGATGCTGATGGCCAATGGGCAAGCACAGGTCAATGCCAACTAGCATTATTAAATCAATTAAAAGCACACCCTTACTTTGCCTTAACGGCACCTAAAAGCACTGGCAGAGAGCAATTTAACCTGCAATGGTTAGACACGATATTAGCTAATACCGACGCACACCCTTTCTCAGCTGAAGATGTCCAAGCCACACTTACGCAATTAAGCTGCGATACCATTGCCACCCAGTTACTTGCGTTGCCCGATGAGGTTAAGACGGTCTACTGCTGTGGCGGTGGCGCGCATAATCGCTTTTTATTAGCGCAGCTAGCCGCTGCCTGCCCCGATCACCGTATCGTCACAACAGAAGCGCTTGGAATTGATCCTGATTGGCTGGAAGCCGCTGCCTTTGCCTGGTTTGCACAGCAAACTTTAGCAAAGCAAACAGTCGATTTGGGTAATGCGACTAATGCCAATCAAGCAACAATACTTGGTGGAATTTACTTAGCATAGAGGTCGGCTGATTCAAGCGGGTAAGATCAAACAGAAAAAGACGAGCCACAACCACAGGTAGAGTCAGCATTAGGATTGTCGACGATAAATCGAGAGCCCTCAAGCCCTTCGGTATAATCGACACTGCCGCCGACTAAATATTGATAGCTCATGGAATCAACCACGAGACTAACACCGGCATTTTCGATCACAGCATCATCATCGGCAACCAACTCATCAAAGGTAAAGCCATACTGAAAGCCCGCGCAACCACCCCCAGTGACAAACACCCGAAGCTTTAAGGCATCATTCTCTTCTTCATCGATCAAGCTCTTAACTTTAGTAGCGGCTCGCTCGGTAAAGACTAATGTTGATGCTTGATAAGCAGTATCTGTACTCATGCGATTCCTTTATACAGAGTTTCGACGAACTCTCTTAATCAAGAAAATAATTTTCAGAAAATTTTGAAAAACTACTATTGATTATATCACAAGCAGCTAGCCGCCTTTTAGCCATTCAGACCCGAATCGACATATTGACCTAAAATATCATCTGAATCAACGGCTTGGCCAGTTGGGTCTGAGGGCTCTAAGCGCTTTTGGGTTGAATCCTCGGTATACATTAAGCCGCCATTAATTTGAGCGCCTTTAACCATTTCCATCATTTGATAATGGACATCACCGCAGACTAAGGCTTTCGTCGCCAATTCAACTCGTTTCGATGAATACACATTCCCTTCTATCTGACCGTTAACAATGATCACTGGTGCGCATACATCGCCCTTTACTTGGCCGCTGTTCTGAATTCTAACTTGCGACTTCTCACAACTCGGCTCAGCAATAATATTGCCGAGCACCGTGCCTTCAATTTCAAGGCAACCCGAAAACTTTATTTCGCCACTAATCTCAGTCCCCTTAGCAATCAAGGTCGTATTATCTGCACTCATCAGTGTACCCTTAGCTTTATTATTAAACATCAATTCGCTCCTAACAGTGCCTGCCATTGAAAACTTCGCGATACTTTTTGTGGTTTTTTACTGCTCGTTTCAGCACTGAGCACAATGCTAACAGGCTGAAGTTCTTGCGGCAATTTGAATTGCCCCTGTATCCGTTGAAAAAAACGAAATCGCAATCGCGCAGGCATTGAATCAGTGACACCTGGTAAATCAGAAAAAGCAATGCGATCAACACCATGAGAACCTTGAACTAACAACTCCATCATCACCGAGCCTTTAAGTAACGAATGCTTGTTCGTCGACTGCGTCAAAATAGCCGTGTAATGATAAAAATCAGTATCATCTTCATAACTCAGGTAAAAATCGTGAATGGCGAGACCAATAGCAAGCTCATCAGGCGCCATAAGACCTCGATAAAAGGCAATATCGGCCTCTAAATCTGCAATTTCTTGTCCGTAAGTGAGTAGCGATAGGCGAACTTCTTCATTGGCTAATCGAGCAATTTCTGCCGCCTTATCGGCACTAACTGCTCGCTGTCTAGCCTGTGCAAGGTCAGCCTGGAGCTGCGTCATAGTATCATTAAGTGAAACATTCTCTGCCACAAGGTGATGACTTTCAGCCAAGCCCATGCGATAACTCCAATAGAAACCGACAGCAATCATCAATAGCATGAGCGCAATCAGTAAAATCACTCGAAAGATGTTGTATGCCGTTAATCGAAGGACAAAACTCTGACCTATTTTCATGGTTTCCCTTAGGGCAATAACGCAATGTTCGACAGGCCAGTCGTTTCAGGCCAGTCAAACACGATATTCATAATTTGAACCGCCTGACCCGCCGCGCCTTTGACCAAATTATCTTCGACCACCAAAATAGCCAGCATGGAGGAAGCAGCGATCGGCTGAACACTGATTCGACAAAGGTTAGTCCCCTTAACACTCCGAGTTTCAGGGTATTGGCCGGCAGGCAATATATCGACAAAAGGCTCATCACTAAAGCGCTGCTCGTAAAGCGCTTGAAAGTCCTGCGTGAAATCTTTCGGCTTACAATACAATGTTGAATGAATACCTCGGATCATCGGTAGTAAATGCGGCACAAAGGTCAGCGTCACGGCCTCGCCAGCCATGTCATTAAGTCCTTGCTCAATCTCAGGCAAATGTCGGTGCCCCGCCACCCCATAGGCTTTAAAATTATCACTAACCTCGGCAAAGAGATTAGCAACTTTGGCTTGCTTGCCAGCGCCACTCACCCCTGAGGCTGAATTCGCTATCAGAGAATCGGTCTCAATGAGGCCCTGTTCCAGCAAGGGCAAAAAACCTAACTGAACCGAAGTGGGGTAACAGCCGGGACAAGCCAGTAACTGTGCACCTCGAATCTGTTCTCGATGCGTTTCCGGTAAAGCATAAACCGCTGAGGCTATTAACTCAGGACAAGCATGCTTAACGCCGTACCAATGCTCCCATTGCGACACCTCTTTTAATCGAAAGTCAGCCGATAAATCGATCACCTTAACGCCCAGCTCGATTAATTCTGGCATCATATTCATCGCCACAGCATGCGGGGTGGCAAAGAAAATCACTTCACAGGCCGCCGCTAAATCCTTGGCTTCTGGCACGGTAAATGCCAATTCACAGTGACCGCGCAAATTGGGCCAGTAATCGGCTAATCGAGTGCCAGCTTCGCTGCGACACCGCCAATTGATCCCAGATAGAATCCGCCATTCTGGTTGCAGGAATCGCGAACCTTGCGTGACCTGTTGCCCTTTGCCAGCATCACCATTGA
>CALCNB010000098.1 GCA_937897785.1 uncultured Cellvibrionales bacterium
TTCAACTTTAACAGTCGATTTCACCGCGATATCTTTCAGCAACCAGGCGCGTTAACCCCTTCAGCAATAGACAACGGCATTATCGATAGACAAGCAGGCAGTATTGTCGCAGGGTCTGAGGGGAAAACACGTGACGACGCCCAGCTATTCAATTATCAAAAACACCTCCATTCGCAACTGATACTCAGCGGCCGTTTACACTTTCGAGAAAGAGAAAATCACTACATTTTTGGTCAAGCACTCAAACAGACAGCGAAAGCCAATCGCGACCGTATCGAGCAAAGGACTCTGGCTACCGAATTACTATTGCAATGGCATAGCCAAAACAAGCAGATTTTTATATTTAGCGGCATCATCGATGAAAAAAATGATTATAGCCGCAGTCAAGGCGGTCAAGGCATCGAAAACAGCAATCATTATGTGGGTAACTTAACATCAAATGCCGAATTTATCAGCTTTCGCCTAAAGCCCAGTGATAAAATAATATTCGATATTGGCTATCGCCACGATCGAAGCAAAAACCAATTTAAACATCAACAATTAATCGCTAACGAACAATCAAATCAATGTGATACCGAAATAATAGAGTCGGCAATTGGTAACTATCCAGGCAAGATCAACTGCCCTTTAATTAAAAGCAATCGAACAATCACAAATCATATCTGGCGGAACGAGGCTTTAGAATTTCGTAGCTTATTCGCACTTAACCATCAACTTAACGCCTACATCAGCTTATCAAAAACGTTTCGCAACCCCAATATTGACGAACTGGCTTTATCAGCACCTGATTTATCACCACAAACGGCAGATCGCTATGAAACAGGCATCAAGTTTCACGGTGAAAGACTAAATGTCGATATCGGCTACTTTGATTTCAAAACTAATCATGAGATTTTGTTTCGCAGCGGTATCGAGCATGGCGTTAACTTTAATGCCATGGGCCTTATTGAGAGAACCGGTGCAGAACTACAGAGCCGAACCTTCATTGATAACAATATCGATTTTTTGATCGCCACTGATCTCATCCAATGATTGTATGGCTTTAACTATTTTAGATTCATCAATATCTGCTTTGACTTTCGCTCGTCCTATTTTTTCTAAAAGAACAAAATTGAGTTTATTTCCCTCTCTTTTCTTATCAACAGACATGTTTTCCAAGAGTTTCTTCTCATCAAAAGTATTTTTTAAATTTAAATCAGGGTTTGCTTTACTGATTAGTTTCTTAGACTTTTTTAGATCTTCTTCAGAGAATCCTTCAGTTAGTTTAGATAATTCCATAGCCATAAG
>CALCNB010000099.1 GCA_937897785.1 uncultured Cellvibrionales bacterium
CTCGTATAGATGACACTTTACCCAAAGCTTTTCATCAACAGGGATCAAAGGTCGGTCTGGAAACACTCCATCCAAGTAATATGCGATATCTGTCGAATCATCGACAAACTTCCCATTATGCTCAATTGCTGGAAGCTTCGATGTGGCTGAATAATTTTTCACGGTATACGATTTCGACACTGGCACTTCGATAATTTGATAAGGCACTTCCTTCGCATTTAAAATCAACGCAATCTTTGTGCAGAATGGCGACATCTCAAATTGATAGAGTTTAATCATATTATCGAGACCTAATGCCGCGCTAAACCACACCGCTCTATCAGCGTCGGATTTGAGTGCCTTGTTATGTATTTGCAGGTGTGGACACTACTGTACATGATATAAACCTCCCACACCAAAAGATACCGTTGTTATTCTAAGTAACATGAAAGATATTAAATTCCTTAATATTCTGAACCCCTGACCAATACAGCTTATCCCAAACACTATATGCGAACTGCATAATAGGCTTGTTAGCACTGGGGTTATCAATGCTGGGCCTAGGTGCGATGAGCTTGAGTAAAAACCTGCACCAATCTTCTTAATATCGACGTATTTTTTAGACGTATGGGCTAACCCATTCCTCGCTGCGCTCCCAAAGGGCTTTGGCGACATTAACATCACGCGCTTCAGGGGTGCATTGTGCCGACTGGCAGTGAGAAAAATAGCCCGCAGCCAAGTCTTCGGCTGGTTCGTGCACTGCACATAAGACAGACGTTGCTGCGCCCTGATTGGCACTTTTTGTAAACGGGCTAATCAGTTTTAACGCAACTTTCATAAACCCTGATTCGCGACCGAAGTCGGTTGAAACACCGCTGCCAGGATGAACCGAGCAGGCCGTCAGACCCTGCGCACCATAGCGATTCTGTAATTCCAGTGCCATCAGTATATTGCACAGCTTGGCCTGCCCGTAGGCACCCATAACAGAATACGCGGATTCTGTGTAAGGCAAGTTGCTAAAGTCGAGCGTTTTGGGATTCTGATGCGCTATGCTGGATACCATCACAACACGAGGGGTGCCGCTGGCCAATAACTTTGGCATTAGCCGCTTAACCAACAAAAAGTGCCCTATGTGGCATACCCCTAAGGTGCGTTCAAAGCCTTGCTCAGTTTCCGCATACTCAAACGACATTGATCCAGCGTTGCAAACCAGTATATCAATAGCTGAATCCTTCAACGCCTCGACAAATGCCACGACTGCAGGGAGTGACCCTAAGTCGAGTTGCTGGCAACAAACATCAGCGCCCGAATGTGCCTCACGAATTCGTTGTGCCGCTGCATTACCGGTTTCGAGACGCCGACAGGCTAAGACCACTGTAGCACCTGCACCGGCCAATGCTCTCGCCGTCTCAAAACCAATACCCGTATTAGCGCCAGTGACAATGACCCGCTTGCCAGATAAGTCAATACCTGAAAGCACATCATCGGATGTCGTTGATCGTTTAAATTTTTTTGGTAGTGGCAAACTAGACTCCAGTGGTCATCATTTAATAATATGGTTAGAAATATAGTAGGCTTTGTGACCGCAAGTTTAAAAGCTATTTGAGTAAAATCATAAACGAAAAAACCACCTTTTAAAAGAGAGTCCGCCTCTTCTCTTCCAACAAAAAATTAAGCGGCTATTTATGCCACAGCATCATCTTTATCAACCTTTCTAATTGATACTTATTATTTTGTTCAACTCAGGGGCGATTCGATTAGGCAGGAAATCAAAGTGCTGGTGGCAAGTGATAATATTAACTGACAGAATCGCTTTAGTCAGTGTTAACTGGTGTAATCGCGACGGGAATATTGCCCATCCGCGGCATACCCGTGATAGGATCATAATCCACTTCAGTGCGAATTAACCGGCCGGTATTACTGCCTAACTCATGATAACGATGGTCTTCGTCAACTAAGCCGCCAAACGCATGAGCCATGGCTACAACACCTGGTAGCAATGTAGCATCACCCTCGACGATTGCAGGAATCGAATCGTATTCAGTTGCCACATTAACCCTGTTGCCATCACTTATACCCAGCTTATTCAAGTCTTCAGGGTGCATCCATAATGGATTCCACCGTTTATCACCAGTCAATTTTTTAATAGAACGACCCGCAGAGTTCATAAAATTATTATGCCGACGAGGAATATACCTAAACGGATAGTCTGGCGTATTTTGTTGTGCGTGGTAATTTTGAGTATAAACGTCAGTCAATTGCGCCATCATAAAATCATTCGCCAATGCCAGTCGCGCCTCGCAATCGGGTTCTTTTTGGGCAACAAAAACATCACTGTCAAACACATGGCCGTGCGGATATTGCTTGACCTGCGTCAGCGGAATACGCGATTGACTACAAATGAGCTCATAGATTTCTTCAGTGGTCGGTTTTTTATTTCTATCCAACACCATCATCGCCATTGGCGACTCAACATATTTTGCTGTGCCGAAAAACGCAACGTACGTCAGCTCTAGGTCAAGGTGGCTGGCCATATCGTAAAAGAATTCCCATTCCTCGACCACATCCGAGCCTGCGGGCGGATCCGAAATTCTTGGCGAATATTGGGCATAGGCACTTGGAAAACCAATACCTGTCCCGAAAAACTTTATGGCTTCACCGCTTTGGCTCATGCCGGGGGTTTCTAGCGAGTGCTTACAGGCAATCACGTAATCAGCCAATCGCGCAGTTGACGACATCTCAACATCAAAGGTTAACAGAAGATCGAGCTTTTC
>CALCNB010000100.1 GCA_937897785.1 uncultured Cellvibrionales bacterium
CGCGTCATTATCATGAGGCTAAGTTATCGGTTGCCGCGGATGAAAGTGCTCAAATGGATATTCGTATAGAAGCACTCGACCCAGATCCACTCAAGCCGAATGGTGGCGATCAAGAAGTGGCAAACCATTTGCGTTATGTAGCAAATTTTGTCCGTGAGCACGGCGCCATGAGCTTACTGCAACCAACCGAGGAGGCAGTAGCACCTTTAGGATGGTATAGCTTAGTGCCTAATCAATTTGGTCAGCCAGGGCAGTGGGTGAGTGCCTCGGGCGATCAGGCCTATGGCAATACCCATGCCTACTATAATGCTGCTAACTATGAATTAGCGGCAGATGAAGCTTTAATTATTGAAGGTCGATTGCCGCCAGCACGTTTTATTAATGTGGTGTTATGGAACCGCTATATGCAGAGTTATGATTTTGCCAATCGTCAGATTTCACTGAATCAAAAACAAATTCAGTATGAAGATGACGGCAGTTTTAAAATTATTGTTGCCCATCAAGACCCAGGTCTACCGAACTGGCTGGATACTGAGGGTCGGCCAACAGGTAATATGTATTGGCGGTTTGTGTTCCCGACTGAGGACCCACAGGCACCTACAACGCGGGTGGTGAAATTTTCAGAACTGGTGAATTAAGCGATTATAAATTTACCGCAGGGATGATGGATGAATCAGTGCTGCCAAGGCCAAGGTTATTCTTTTCTAATATTCGGTCGGCTCGGTAACTCGAGCGGACCATTGGCCCGGCGGCAATTTCAGTGAAGCCGATCTCAAGACCTTGTTCACGATAGCGAGCAAATTCATCGGGATGCACCCATCGTTCAACCGGTAAGTGGTTCTTGGTGGGCTGTAGGTACTGGCCCAGTGTTAAAATATCCACCCCGTGTGCGCGCATGTCTTCCATTGCGCGGGTGATCTCATCATCCTGTTCGCCTAAGCCTAACATCAGGCTAGTTTTGGTTAAAATGTTCGGTTGCTCTTGCTTGGCAAAGGCTAAGACGTCCAGCGTTTGCTGATATCCCGCGCGCGGATCGCGCACCCGCTGAGTAAGCCGCTTAACAGTTTCAACATTTTGAGCAAACACCTGCAAGCCAGAATTAACTACGGTTGCCACGCAGGCTTGATTGCCAGAGAAGTCGGGGGTTAATGCTTCAACGGCGGTTTCAGGATTGGCTTTTCGAATGGCGCGAACGCACTTGGCATAGTGGAGTGCGCCACCATCGCTGAGATCGTCGCGATCGACGGAGGTTAATACGACATAGCGCAGTTTCATCAGTTCAACAGAGCGAGCAGCATTAGCCGGTTCTTGCGTATCTAACCAGCCTTGCGGATTACCCGTATCCACTGAACAAAAACGACAGGCGCGTGTGCAAACCGAACCCATTAGCATGATGGTTGCCGTGCCGTTACTCCAACACTCATTCATATTCGGGCAGTGACTTTCTTCGCAAACCGTGGCTAGGCGGTGGTCATTCACCGTTTCACGTACTGCTTGAAAAGCGGTACTGGTTTTCATCGAAATACGTAGCCAAGGGGGCTTTCGCTCTGTCGACTTAGCTTGATTCGGGTTGGTTTTTATCCCATCCTTTATCGCTGAGAAACCCTGTGGTGTGGCAAATTTAACCCCGCTAGCGGTCTTGCTAGGCGCTTTGATTTTGCTTGGGCTGTTGATTTGCTCAGAACCTGACATGCAAAGCATTCCTTACGAGGTGTTTTTTTAAGCTCGCAGCTTGCTGGCCAAGTGGTCAAAGAGTTCAAAGCTTGGCTGTAGACTGCATGGAGTACTCATTGTGTATATTAACGCAAAAATGTAGACTTTGGATCATTTAATAGTACCTTTCTAACGCCATGCTGGTCGTCAAAACGAGCATGTTTTTGATCGCAATAGAGGCTTTTCGATACTCTGGCGGTTTTTTAGTACTTTTGGGGGTTGTATGAGTTCAACTGAAGTATCGAGCGGCGCTAATCCAGCTTTGCCAGTTATCGAGGGTTGGTTCACGATGGACGAGGCCGATACGCATTTAATAGGCAGTCGATGCAAACGCTGTGGAACCTATTTTTTCCCTGGCAATGTTACCTTTTGTCGTAATCCTAGCTGCGATAGCGATGAGTTTGATGCGGTGCCGCTGAGTCGCGAGGGGACTATCTGGTCATATACAGATGCCCAATATAAACCACCTGAGCCTTATGTTGCAGCTGATCCCTTTGAGCCCTATGCGATTGCCGCCGTTGAATTGGCGAAGGAGCGAATGATTATATTGGGCCAGTTAGCCAAAGGTGTTACGGTCGATGATGTGACTACCGGCATGCAGGTCGAATTACAGCTACAAACCCTTTTCACTAAAGATGGACAAGATTACGTGAGTTGGGTTTGGCAGCCAAAAAGATAAACTCTTAACCCTTACTGAGAAAAATATTATGAGTAGAGATGTGGTTATTTTAGGTGCAGGCATGCATCCTTGGGGCAAGTGGGGTAAGAATTTTGTCGAGTACGGTGTTCATGCTGCCCGAGCTGCATTAAAAGATGCCGGCGTTAGTTGGCAAGATATTGAATTTGTCGCAGGTGGCGCGACGATGAGAAACGGTTACCCTGGTTATGTGGCAGGTGCCACTTTTTCACAAGCCTTAGGTTGGCAAGGCAATGAAATTATGACCTGCTATGCGGCTTGCGCGACTGGTAGTCAGGCCTTGGCAGCGGCAAGAGCAAAGATTCAAGCAGGTCAGTGCGAAGTGGCCTTAGTGGTTGGTGCCGATACTACCCCAAAAGGCTTTTTAGCGCCTCAAAAAGGTGAGCGGCCCGATGACCCCGATTGGGTTCGGTTTCGTTTAGGGATTACCAACCCAACTTATTTTTCATTGTATGCGCAACGTCGTAAAGATTTGTATGGTGCTACTGACGAAGATTTTGCCACCATTAAGGTTAAAAACGCTGAGCATGGTTTCAGCAATGAATTTGCCCGCTACCGCAAAAAATTCACCGTCGAAGAGGTTTTAGCCTCACCGATGGTGGCTTCACCTTTGCGTTTATTTGAAATCTGCGCCACCAGCGATGGCGGTGCAGCCGTGGTGGTGGCCAGTAAAGAGTATGCTGATCGTCTTGGCAGTCAGCGACAAGTGAAGATTGGTGGTATCTCTACAGTATCGCCAAAATTCGCCAGCGCCGATGTTGAAATGCCTGATATTGCGACTGATTCTGCCGCAGCATCTAACGCTTATTCTTTTCGTGCATCAATCGCTCAAAAAGCTTACGAAGAAGCGGGTGTTGGTCCGGAAGAGGTCTCCTTGGCAGAAGTTTACGATCTATCATCAGCGATGGAGCTTGATTGGTATGAATATATCGGCCTTTGTCCTCAAGGCGATGCAGAGAAATTGCTACGTGACGGCGATACGCGTATTGGTGGCAGAGTGCCAGTGAATGCCAGTGGTGGCTTAGCGTGCTTTGGTGAAGCAGTACCGGCGCAAGCATTGGCGCAAGTTTGCGAGTTAACCATGCAGTTAAGAGGTGAAGCCGGCGATCGACAAGTAAGCGATGCTAAAGTCGGAGTGACGGGTAATCAAGGTTTGTTTGGGCACGGTTCATCGGTTGTTTTACTGCGCTAAACGGCCACTTTTAAAATATAATTTTATTAAAGACAAATCGTCTAGATTTGATAACGATTAATAGCAGCAGTGGAAGAGGGTTGTTATGGCTTTTTCAAAAGAAATCAAAGTAATTGATTTGATGCTAGGTATTCCCAGTAGCGACGACCGCTCTGAGTGGTTTGAGTCCTTTCAGAATTTATTAATGGATCAAGAGAGCCAGACACAATTTAAAATGCCTGCTCAGTATATGTTTAAAGATGTGCCTGATCTGTCAAATCAAGATGATACTATTGCCTATGCGCTAGAGCAGATGAATAAACATAATATTCATCGTGCTATGCTGGGTATTGACGATGTGAGCCCCACCCATCACCAAGCCTTAAAGCAGCACCCGACTCGCTTTTTTTCAGCCTATGAGGCAAATGCGAATAAAGGCATGGAAGAGGTAAGAAAGATACGTCGTTTATATAAGGAGCATAATCTTAAAGCCGTGACAGCTTTTCCATCGGGTCTCTGTCCGCAGGTGCCGATTAATGATAAAAAGTGGTATCCGATTTATGCCACCTGTATTGACCTTGATATTCCTTTTTGTCCTTGCGCTGGTATACCGGGCCCTCGAATCCCTGCAGAACCACAAAAAGTCGAGCACATCGACGAAGTCTGTTGGTTTTTTCCCGAGTTAAAGCTCGTGATGAAGCATGGCGCTGAGCCTTGGGTTGATTTGGCGGTTAAACTGATGATCAAGTACCCCAACTTATATTATATGACCAGTGCTTTTGCACCAAAATATTATCCACAGGCAATTATCGATTATGCGAATACTCGAGGTAGCGAAAAGATTCTTTATGCAGGGTATTTTCCCATGGCCTTATCGTTAGACCGAATTTTTTCTGATATGGAAAAAGTTCCGTTCAAAGACGAGGTGTGGCCGAAGTTTTTGCATCAAAATGCTGAGCGAGTATTTAAATTATAAATAATAACTAACCCATAGGGTTTCACCATGCATGAATCTACTTCTAGCGAAAAAAATAAGCAGGCTATTGCTGACCGTTACTGGCATGAGAATAAAAAAATATTGCTGTCGTTATTGTCGCTATGGTTTATTGTAGCGTTAGTTTGCCCGGTTTTATTGGTTGATTATTTGGATCAATTTTCACTGGGCGGTTTTGGGCTGGGTTTTTGGTTTAATCAGCAGGGCGCCATTTTATTTTTTGTAGCGATTATCTTTATCTATCACGCTTTAATGCAGCGATTAGAAGCGCGTTTAGCGGTAGAGAAAGCGGCTGATGACTCGCAGGCTGAATCGTAATGGATGCACAAAGCTTTAGTTATTTATTTGTTGGTTTGTCATTTGCGCTCTATATTGGCATTGCCTTTTGGACGAGAGCGAATTCCACTAAGCAGTTCTATGTGGCTGGCGGAGGCGTGCACCCGGTATTAAATGGCATGGCAACGGGCGCTGATTGGATGAGCGCTGCATCGTTTTTATCGGTGGCAGGTATTGTTGCTTTTTCAGGCCGAGACGGTTCCGTTTATTTGATTGGTTGGACCGGTGGTTATGTCTTACTCGCCTTATTATTGGCGCCTTATTTACGCAAGTTTGGTCGATACACCGTACCCGACTTCATTGGTGAGCGCTATTATTCTAAAGCGGCACGCACGGTTGCGGTACTGTGTTTGATCTTTATTTCGTTTACTTACATAGCTGGCCAGATGCGCGGTGTTGGCATTGTCTTTTCACGCTTTTTAGAAGTTGATATTAATACCGGCGTGATTATTGGTATGGTGATTGTATTCTTTTATGCGGTGATGGGCGGCATGAAAGGCATTACCTATACCCAAGTTGCCCAGTACTGTGTGCTGGTGTTTGCTTTTATGGTGCCGGCAGTCTTTTTATCCATCATGTGGACCAATAATCCTATCCCGCAATTGGGTCTAGGCAGCCAGCTCAATGATGGCTCTGGCTTAACGGTGTTGCAAAAGTTGGATCAAGTCACCGTTGATTTAGGTTTTCATGCCTATACGGGCTCGATCAGATCAACGCTTGATACCTTGATGATCATTGTTACCTTAATGATTGGCACGGCTGGCTTACCGCATGTGATTGTCCGTTTCTTTACGGTACCTAAAGTGTCAGATGCGCGTTTATCGGCAGGTTATGCCTTATTATTTATCGCGGTTATTTATACTACCATTCCTGTAGTGGCAGGTTTTTCGCGGTTAAATTTAACTGACAGCGTGAATGAAGTGGCGTATGAAGATGCGCCTGAATGGGTGGGCAAGTGGGAATCAACGGGGCTTATCGCTTGGCAAGACAAAAATGCCGATGGTCGAATTCAGTATCGAGCGGGGCATGCCTTGGTACCGACTAAACCCCTGTTCACCGATGCTCGGGGTCAATACGGTCAGCGATTATTGGAGAATGCGCCCAGTGATAGTGAGAATGAAATTTACGTTGACCGCGATATTATGGTTATTGCTAACCCTGAAATCGCCGGTCTGCCGAATTGGGTGATTGGCTTAATTGCGGCAGGGGCGGTGGCCGCAGCACTGTCGACTGCGGCAGGGTTATTACTGGTTATTTCAAGTTCGATTTCACATGACCTGCTTAAAAGTACCTTCATGCCCTCTATCACCGATAAACAAGAATTACTTGCCGCCCGCTTGGCCGCCGCCACCGCTATTGTCATTGCAGGCTGGTTTGGTATTCACCCGCCGGCGTTTGTTGCTCAAGTAGTTGCGTTTGCCTTTGGCATGGCTGCGGCCTCTTTGTTTCCTGCCATTGTGTTAGGCATTTTTTCTGAGCGGATTAACAAAGAAGGGGCGATTGCTGGAATGATCGTCGGCTTAGTTTTTTCGGTGGGTTACATTGTCTATTTTGTATTCATTAACCCGCATCAAAATAATGCTGACTTTTGGTTCTGGGGAATTTCAACCACGGGTATTGGTGGTATTGGCGCTGCCCTTAATATGATCACTGCTTATACGGTCAGTCGTTTCTTTGATGCTCCACCCACTGGAGTAATATCACTTCTTAAGCATATCCGACAACCTTAATTATTGATTTAAATATAATTCCATCCACTTTTATTTTTTGCCAAAAATTTGTAAATAATGCTCAAACTCTAAATGTTAACGATTATCAATTGCCTTCCCATCTTTATTTAAATACAATGCACCACTTAGGATCATTAGAGTTGAGTCCCGTTAACTTTATATGAACGCTGCCTGATATATCTCAGGCAGCTCCTTTCAGTTTTTTTCTATTAATTTATACAGGTATCATTTCATGAATAAACGCATTCTTAGCGTGATGGTGTCATCTTTAATGGCTGCATCTTCTGCAGTCATGGCTGATGATCATATCACGGAAATTACGGTAGAGGCGCAATACCTATCAAACAGTGTCGCTAA
>CALCNB010000101.1 GCA_937897785.1 uncultured Cellvibrionales bacterium
GGCTATTGCTCACCTTCAAGCTTGATTAATATCTGATTTTCAATCACTTATGTTTCTTAGCGCCGCTGCCAATTGTGAGACATTGCGACTGACTATGTTGGCTTATCAAAATCGACATCGTCCAATCAAGCCGTTTTGTTTATCATGGGGCTGCCCATGCCTTTATCACGAATACGAGTTATTGCTATGCCGAATATTGATCGCGTTAAAGCATTTATCGATGCCATTCATGCTAACGATAAAACTGCAATTTTAAGTTTTTTTTGTGACGACGCTATATTTCATAATATTCCAATGCCACCCGCTACAGGCAAAGTGGAGATCTGGAACGTACTAGCCAGCGTCCATGAAAGCTGTACCGATATTGACTGGATCGTTCATCATATTGCCGAAAGTAATGCCGGTGTAGTGTTAACTGAACGCAGTGATCGCTACCGCATTAACGGTCACTGGGTGACGTTTAAAGTGATGGGGTGTTTTGAATTTCGTGAGGGTAAAATTAGTTATTGGCGTGACTACTTTGACCTGCAACAAAGCCTCGATCAAATAAAGACAAGCCAACCATAAATACCACTCATCACAATGAGGTTTGAGAATGACTGTTAAAACCGACATCACTGACCCGCTAATATCGATCAATCAACGCTTAACGCGGCTAGAGGCCATTGATGCGATTAAAACCTTAAAAGCCACCTACCTAATGGCCTGTGACACTAAAGACCCCGCACTGATGCGCGACTGTTTTATTGACGGTGAACTAGTGATTGATTACGGACCGGTCGGTCAATTTAATCATCGCGAACAATTAGTTGAAATTTTCACTGACATCGGCTGCCACCCACACATGCTGGAAAGTCACCATGGCCACAACCCTATTATTGAACTGATTGATGATCATTACGCCAAAGGGAGTTGGGAACTCGCCTACCAAGTACTGAATAGCCGTGAAAAAACACTCACCCAAA
This sequence comes from uncultured Cellvibrionales bacterium, assembly GCA_937897785.1. Lineage (GTDB taxonomy): Bacteria > Pseudomonadota > Gammaproteobacteria > Pseudomonadales > UBA7434 > UBA7434. The sequence goes on from CALCNB010000101.1 coordinate 966, forward strand.
TTGCCATGATATACCGTGACGAATACTGCTGTGTTGACGGTCATTGGAAGATCAGTGCAAGTATCACGCAGACACTTTCAACCTTAGTGTATGATA
>CALCNB010000102.1 GCA_937897785.1 uncultured Cellvibrionales bacterium
GGGGTTACGTGGAAAAGCAATCGCCACACCGGTTGCAATATCCAACTCTGGTGCGTGCTCTGAGGCCAGCAACAGTGGGTAAAAAGGATCCCAGCTGCCTTCAAAGGAATAAACGCCATCATAACCTATCTCAGCTAAGCGCTTCGCTTCCTGCGGTGCATCTTCCACTCGACTATAAAAGGGGCCATCAATTTTCATCTACTGTTTCCTATTCGCATAATCGGCAGAAAGCCGAAATGATTTTACCTTGATCGCATGGCACGATTAAGTTTATTTAAATGAACGTCTGGTTAGATGCAATTTAGTCATCTGCCAGTACAATATCTCTCAGCTTTCATTATGGAATAAGCATAACAAAGCTACTGAAAAAAAACCGCTATCGTATATTAATTGCTAGTAGTCATCGCTAGCGAATGAGGTCATTACCATGACAATTGAACATAAACGCCCTAATTTAGTCCGCCGTATCAACTTAATGGCTGACACCGTTGGTGGCGCCGAGTATTTAGTCTCGCTCGATCCAGATGACATGCTCAATGTCGCTCAACGGACCACTGGGCTCGCTGACTTTGGTGAGCGTTTAACCGGTGATGACAGTTGGCGAGAAGCTTACTATAAGATGGTCGAGTGCTTTGAGCAGCAAGGCGATTTGAACACTTTAGGCCGATTAATGACCCGGCAAGAATTTATTCGCTTTTTACGCACGCGATTGATGGTGGTCGATGCCCATCTAAAAAACCCGTCGATACGGGAAATCGCCATAGAAAAACCCCTATTTATTGTCGGTAATTCGCGAACAGGCACGACCATTTTACATGAACTCTTGGCCCTTGACCCTCAACTGCGCGCGCCGCTGGCATGGGAGACGCTGCACCCTGTTGACCTTGCCGACGCCTCCGTATCGCGTGCCGAATTAGGCGAGTGTGAACAAGACATTTGGGCCGACATCGTGCCCGAGTTTGCCGCCGTCCATGAATACAGCTCATACATACCCATGGAATGCTTAACCATGATGGGCTTGGAGTTCACCTCCGGCATGGGCATGACCGGCAAGCTCGACGATTTTATGCTTTGGCGCGCAGGCACTGACCCACAACCCGGCTACCGTATGCACCGTTTATTTTTACAGTTATTGCAATCGCAACAACCGACTAAAAATGGTCAAGCCTATCGCTGGTTGTTAAAATCTCCAGTGCATTTAATGACTTTGACGCATTTATTTACCGAATACCCCGACGCCAATATTATTCACACCCATCGCGACCCAGTGAAAACTGTCGCTTCGACAATCAGCACGGTCGCCACCACGCGATACATTCGCACCGACAATCCAGATCCTAGCGTGTTGGCGCAAAATGTGGTGCTTGGCTTTCAAATCGGCTTAGAAATGATTTACCAACACCGTCAAGACGGCACCCTGCCCGACCAGCAAATCGCCGACTTGCACTACAGTGATTTTATGACCAATGCCGTCAACGCGATTGGCGACAGCTATCAACAATTAAACCGGCCATTTACTCGCGACCTTGGACAAGCGATGCAGCACTACCTCGATCATAAACCGCAAGGTAAGCATGGCAAACACCGCTACAGCCCCGAAGACTTCGGCCTTAGCCGTGACGCCCTTAGAGAGCAATTTTCAACGTATATGAATGCCTATGGAGTCAAAGAAAATGTCTGATCAAGCACCCAGAGAATCGTTTAATCAATTTTTTGATTTTTTAAAACAGGTCGATAAAGATTACCTGAGTGAACAACGCTTTGTCACTGAAGCCGACGATATTGCCGAGGGCCAGCACATGCTGTTACACCTCGTCAAAGCCGGTATTGATGTCTGGGTTGATAATGACGCCAGTCGGCCTCGCTTTGCACCCTTGCAAAGCGGTGTACTGAAATGGGGTGGCGAAGGACCGGATAACCCCACCTTTTGCGCACCGCTCGATAACCGTCACCGCTATGTAATACGCGGAAAAATGGGCAAAGAAGTGTATATCAGCTTTACCGTTTACACCGGTAAAGAAGAAGGCGACTGGAATGACGGGGTGATTTGTGCCATGAACCACACGGAATTTAGCACCGATGCTGACGGCAATTTTGAGATTTTTATCGAGCGCGATCCCAAAGCAGGCGAACTGCATACTGAGGCGGGTAAACCCTGCTGTGTTGTGGCTCGCCATTACTTTGAAGAAACCACCACCGCATTAGCCATTCCCGAATTACGGTGTGAGATTGATATTGAATGCCTTAATGACCGAGGCTTCCCACGGCCAATAAAGCCGCAAGCCTTGTCAGAAAAGCTGCGCGCCGCTCAGGTCTTTATTACAGGGCAAACCTTAGATCGACCCATGCCCGGTGAGGCTGAGCCACCCTCTTGGTTTTCCATGCAGCCGAATGTGCTACCCACCCCCGAAAAATTTGTCCCTAGCGAAGGCGGTGGTGCCGGTGCGATTGACAATACCTATTGTGCTGGGCTGGTTTTATTGCAAGCTGATGAAGCCTTAATTGTCACCGGCCGCTGGCCTAACTGCGTCTATGGCAATGTTTGCTATTGGAATCGTTACCAACAAAACACCGATTACCGCTATCGAAACGGCTCGCTCAACCGCAATCAAATGCGCGTGAACGACGACGGCAGCTTTACCTTTGTCGTGGCGCATAATGACCCCGGCATCAGCAACTGGTTAGATACCGAAGGGCACATGATGGGCAATATCTACTTTCGTTTTTTAATGACGGAAGGCGAGTTAGTCCAACCCGATTGCCAAGTGGTAAAATTCGATCAACTCTCGCATGTCTTAGGTGCCATTGACCGTTAACGCATTAATCCAGCAAGCATGCAACCGGAAAAATAATTATGTGATAAATACTGTAATAAGATTACAAAAAAAATATAAATACTGTAATATTGGCATATAACGTCATTTTGAAGTTGCATCGCTGTTTTTTTGCATAAATTGGCGAATAAATACACCTATTCTATTTATACGCGCGTTGTATCGATGCACAGTATCGATAATCTTGCTTAATTGACAGAGACCGTCACATGCCACTATTTTACCGCCTCTTACTTTGCTTCGTTATTGCCCTGCCCGCTTCTGGCATCTACCACGCATGGACAACCACAGAAAGCTTCGGTTTTATCTTTAACAACTGCAGCGCCCTTGCTTTTAGTGCAACGGCGTTACTGACCATGATCTTAACCCACCTTCAGTCCAACCCACTCGCAGGCTTAACTCTGCCAAAGCGGACCCGAAAAGCCGCTGCAGGCCGCGAGATGGGTAGCGTTAAATGGTTTAGTGGCAGCAAAGGCTTTGGCTTTATTACCCGCGATAATGGCGAAGAAATCTTTGTTCACTTTCGCTCGCTACAAAAAGACAGTAAACGGCTTAGCCCGGGACTCGACGTCGAATACGCCGTGGTCGATGGTGACAAAGGCCCTGAAGCGGCGGATGTGAAAGTCATTTAATTTGCATATAAGACACGTTTAAACCAACCGTCATTCATTATATGATCTGGCTATGACTTCTCGCCGTGTTTACAGCACTGACCAAGGTCGCATCTGTCCGCAGTGTGATCAAAGCGCTCATCAAGGCCCCTGTGCAACACCACAGAGCCACTCGCAAGGTGACGGCATCGTCCGACTGCGTCGCGAAACCAAAGGCCGTAAAGGCGCAGGCGTCACCCTCATTGATGGCTTACCGCTCAGTGGTGCTGAACTCAAGAGCTTAGCAAAATACCTTAAACAACGTTGCTCGAGCGGCGGCGCAATTAAATCTGGTATCGTAGAGATACAAGGCGACCATCGTAACTTAATTAAATCACTGTTAGAACAAAAGGGTTATA
>CALCNB010000103.1 GCA_937897785.1 uncultured Cellvibrionales bacterium
AAATGTGGTTTCGTGCGTTCAAATTTTTCTTTTGCCACTGTCATACCCTCTCGTGTCTATTTTTCGTGTCTATTTTTCGTGTCTATTTTCCGATGTGAATTCTAATTCAATACCGGTTCAATGTATATTATTAGGCCGTGTTAACCGCCCGATTTGCTTTTATTGATAATTTCATCTGCCACGTTATTCGGTGCTGCAGCGTATTTATCAAATTCCATGGTAAAGGTTGCTCGCCCCTGTGTGGCCGAACGTAGATCGGTAGCATAGCCAAACATTTCAGCTAATGGTACCTCTGCATCGACCACTTTACCCATTGGGCTCTCATTCATGCCCAATATTATACCGCGTCGACGATTTAAATCGCCAACCACGTCGCCCATATTAGCCTCAGGCGTGACCACTTCCACCTTCATCATAGGCTCCAATAACACCGCACCGCCAGCCTCTGACAGCTTCTTAGTCGCCATAGAAGCGGCGACTTTAAAGGCCATCTCATTCGAGTCAACATCATGAAAAGAGCCATCAAATAAAGTCGCTTTCAAACCCAGTAGCGGGTAGCCTGCTAGTACACCATTTTGCATTTGCTCGGCAATGCCTTTTTCAACCGCTGGAATGTATTCTCTGGGTACGGTGCCACCCACTATTTCGTTAACAAATTCAAGGCCTTCGGCATTACTGTCCTCAGTAGGCTCAAATTTAACCCAAACATGACCATATTGACCACGGCCACCCGATTGTCGAACAAATTTTCCTTCAACATCACAGGTATTTCGAATCGCCTCGCGATAGGCCACCTGAGGTTTACCAATATTCGCCTCAACACTGAATTCACGTCGCATCCGATCAACCAATATATCAAGGTGTAACTCTCCCATACCAGAAATAATCGTTTGCCCTGACTCTTCATCGGTCTTGACTCTAAACGAAGGATCTTCTTGGGCTAACTTACCCAAAGCGATGCCCATTTTTTCTTGGTCAGGCTGCGATTTAGGCTCGACCGCGACTGAAATCACCGGTTCGGGGAATTCCATTCGCTCGAGTGTAATCACCGAATCTGTGGCGCATAAAGTATCGCCTGTAGTGACGTCTTTTAAGCCAATCCCGGCCGCAATGTCGCCGGCTAAGACTTCTTTTATCTCTTCGCGATTATTGGAGTGCATTTGCACCATCCTACCAATTCGCTCTTTCTTGCCTTTGACCGGATTATAAACGCTGTCACCCTGTTGCAAAGTGCCGGAGTAAACGCGAAAAAATGTTAAAGTCCCGACAAAGGGATCAGTGGCAATTTTAAATGCTAATGCAGAGAAAGGCGCTTTATCATCGGCATCGCGCGTGGCGGGTGTTTCATTTTTATTGTCTAAGGTGCCGTCGATAGCTTTCACTTCTATCGGTGAGGGCATAAACTCAATCACCGCATCAAGCATAGCTTGCACGCCCTTATTCTTAAACGCTGAGCCACCTAAGACTGGAATAATTTCATTAGCCAGTGTTCTAATTCGGATACCCTCGCGAATTTGCGCCTCTGATAATTCGCCTTGCTCGAGATAATGTTCCATTAGACTATCGTTGGCTTCTGCCGCCGCTTCAACCGCATACTCCCGCATCATTTCACAACGATCAAGCATATCAGCGGGAATCTCTTGATAATCAAAACTCATGCCCATGTCATCGTCATTCCAGATGATGGCCTTCATCTTAATCAGGTCGACCACACCGGTAAATTCTTCCTCGGCACCAATGGTTAGCTGCAGCGGTACCGCATTTGCACCCAATCGCTCACGAAGCTGATCGACTACCATGTCAAAATCTGCACCGGCACGGTCCATCTTGTTAACGAAGACCATACGCGGGACTTCGTACTTGTTGGCCTGTCGCCATACCGTTTCTGTCTGGGGCTGCACGCCCGAAGAACCACAGAGCACGACCACAGCGCCGTCCAGGACACGCAAAGATCGCTCTACCTCAATCGTAAAATCCACGTGTCCAGGGGTGTCGATAATGTTGACGCGGTGCTGGTCAAACTGTTGCTGCATACCCTGCCAGAAGCAGGTGGTCGCGGCGGAAGTAATCGTGATACCCCGCTCCTGCTCCTGCTCCATCCAGTCCATAACTGCATTGCCGTCATGCACCTCACCAATCTTGTGTGAGATACCGGTATAGAACAGGATACGCTCAGTAGTGGTCGTTTTCCCGGCATCGATATGGGCCATGATGCCGATATTGCGATAACGCTCAAGGGGTGTTTGTCGAGGCACTTTGATGATTCCGTGGATAGTTCGCGATGGGTTGGAGAGTTGCCCTGGGGGTCAGAACCTAAAATGAGAGAACGCTTTGTTGGCTTCCGCCATCCGATGGACGTCGTCTTTCTTTCGCGCCGCACCGCCGCGCTTGTCCGCCGCGTCCATCAGTTCGCCCGCCAATCGGTCGGTCATGGATTTTTCATTACGCTTT
>CALCNB010000104.1 GCA_937897785.1 uncultured Cellvibrionales bacterium
ACACGCTCACGAGCACCCACCGATAACGCCGCAATGACGGTCATTTTTTGGTTAAGCACCCCAGAAGATTGGTGGCGCCTCAAGTACCAGGCAAACAAGTAGATAACTGCAATGACAAAAAGCAAACTGAATAAAACTTGAAGAACGGATGCGGTATTAATAATCGGCTCTAATTTAGCAACCGGCGCCGCGTTCGTTGCTGAATCAAGCTGATCCATTGCAAGCGAGAGTGACGACAGAACCATTAAGCTCAATACGACAACAAACCTAGCTAATGATATGAAGGCTATCATTTTAATTTTTTTATTCGCTCCGAAGGACTAATAACATCCGTTACCCGAATACCAAACTTTTCATTCACAACCACAACTTCCCCATGCGCTATCAATGTGCCGTTCACCAATACATCCAAAGGTTCACCGGCTAAACGCTCTAACTCAATCACTGAACCCTGATTTAACTGCAGTAAATTACGAATTGTAATCTGAGTAGAACCAACCTCCATCGCGATTTTTACGGGAATATCAAGCACGACTTCCAGATCGGGATTATCAGTGAGTGCCATATCAGACGATTGACCTGATACCGCATCTAACTCATTTAAAACGGCAGCGTCAGTATTATCATCTGCTAATTCATCATCGCCCATCGTATTTTCTTCTTCGCTCATCGTCATACCTCAAAGATATAAAATTGAATAACCACTTAACTATTCTTGTTACTTATCAATCGGTCTCATCGATCGTCGTTCGGCCCATTATCTCTAGCCCTAAATGACCTCTTGAGGTCCCCATGCGAGTCTTATAAATAGGGACTCCATTGGCACGCAAAACAAGATCCTCTGGGATATCAACAGGAATAACATCGCCTTTTTTGAGGTCGATAATCTCTCTCAACGACATCTTTTTTTCTACGACTGTACATTCCAAATCAACACTTGCACGTAAGATATCTCTGCGCAGAGCTTTTAGCCATCGCTCATCAACTTCATCAACATCACCCGTCATACCTGAATCAAGAACATCTTTAATTGGCTCGATCATTGAATAAGGCATGGTTATATGCATATCGCCACCGCCGCCATCAAGGTCAATATGAAAAGAACTAACAATCACTGCTTCGCTAGGGCTCACAATATTAGCCATTGCAGGGTTCACTTCTGAGCCAATACAATCAAAATTGATATCAAACAAAGGCTTCCAAGCTTCTTCTAAATCTTTAAATGCTTGATCAAGTAACATTTGAACAACGCGTAATTCAGTGGGGGTAAACTCCCTTCCATCGATCTTAGCATGATGACCATCACCACCAAAAAAATT
>CALCNB010000105.1 GCA_937897785.1 uncultured Cellvibrionales bacterium
GCCTCTAAAGCTGGCTTAATCACCTTATTAATATGTTGAGCTCTTGCGGCAAAGATAAGCATCAATTCGGCCAATGGCGCCAAACTTTCATTGTGATGCTCAAGCAATATATGCCGAATCTTTTCGCTGATTTCAGTACCGCCTGGCTCACGGGTTGCTGTAAATGCGATACCTCGCTGCTGAAAAAAATCAATCACATAATTAAGATTGGTTGACTTACCTGCGCCTTCCATTCCTTCAATAGTGATGAATTTAACACTACTATTAATCATTCATTACCTTACCCGTATTGCTTTTCAACGTGTATTAACTTTTGATCTATTGTCTACTAAAACGTGTCACTAAGCGACTTAACCCGAGTCTTTTTTTCGCGATCCAGTTTGGCTAGCCGGATGCGAGTGATAATTGGCCCGACGCTGCTGTATCTGGTAGCGCCGAACCGCTCTTTGATGCTCCTCAAGAGTCGAAGAAAAATAATGACTGCCATCGCCTTTGGCAACAAAATAAAGCGTGTCTCCACTGGCAGGATGCAACGCGGCATGAATAGCGGCTCGGCCTGGCATCGCAATGGGCGTTGGCGGCAAGCCATGCCTTGTATAGGTATTATAAGGCGAATCGCGACGAAGATCGGCCCTTCGCAAATTGCCATCAAAACCAGCACCTAATCCATAAATAACCGTCGGATCGGTTTGTAAGCGCATTCGCTTATTTAACCGCCGCACAAAGACACCAGCTATTTGTGCGCGCTCCGAGCCGATAGCCGTTTCCTTTTCTATCAAAGACGCCATAATCAATGCTTCATAGGGGCTCTGATAAGGCAAGTCAGGCTGGCGTATCGCCCACTCTGACTGCAGAACCTCAATCATCGCTTGGTGGGCACGGTCTAATAGCATGAGTGAAGGCCTATGCTGATCATAAAAGTAAGTGTCAGGCAAATACCAACCCTCATAGCTTAGTTGCTCAGGCATCAACTCAATAGCATATGAAGACAATACAAAGCGCTGATCATTAATAATTGCTGAAGCTGGGGCAGCTTTAATGAGCGCCAGAAAGCCCTCATGGTCGCCTAAACGCTGCATCATCTGCCGAAAATTTTCACCCTCTATGAACGTGATACTCCCCTGAATAGAAACACCCCGATCTAGGATAGCCATGATTTGCGCCGGTGATGCCTGCTTAGGTAAACGATATTCACCCGCTTTTAAAATAAAATCAGGGGCGAGAAAGAACTGCAACAGGCGTATTAAATTGGCTGCAGGGAAAATACCCTGTTGCTGCAAGTCATCAACTACATGAGCAAACCGATCACCCGGTTCAACGGTAAAGACCACCGCTTGATTCATCTGCCTTGCAGGGCCGTGCCAAACACTCAATGCTAATTTAGCTGTGAAAAAAAACAGCACGAATAGAACCACCAGCAACAATGGGAAATAACGAATCAACGCTGATACTATTCGTCGCGACAAGGGCTTCATTCGATAGCGGCCTGATACGCTTGCTGTAGCTGCGACAGTAATGCATGTTGCGACCACTGGCATGCCGTACCTTCACTCGATTGTAAGCTTGCGACTTGTCGCAGCCCTTGCACTGAATTGGTCAATAAGCAAGCGTCGGCCGCTTTAAGCCTGGCAAGATCAATAGGCTCTTTACGTAAGGAAAAACCCAACTGAGGAATTAAATCCTCTATCAAAAACTCTCTCACCACACCGATCACACCCGCATCAACAATCGGTGCAGTGATGAATTCATTCGACTCAACAATAAAAAGATTGGCGGCCGTTGCCTCAACAACTCGACCTTGCTGATCCAGCACCACTCCTTCATCGCAGCCGCTGCCGTCAACCTCACGCCTAGCCAGCACTTGCTCTAAGCGGTTACAGTGCTTAATGCCGGACAACAATGGCTGCATAGATAAGCGTGTCTCACAGACCATCAAACGCAGCGCATCAACACGCTTAACCGTATAAGGCTCCAGTAATAAAAGACGATTAACCGATGTTTGCTGACTACTGTAACCAAATACTGTACTGCCGCGACTCACCACTATTTTTAAAATGAAATTGTCGCCTTTACGGATGAACGGCTCTATTAACTGTAAATCATGACTGAGTTTATCTCGCACGCAAGGGATAGAGAGCCGATGTAAACCATCAGAAAGTCGCTGTAAATGGCGATCAAGCAATACTGCCTCACCCTTTTGAACCAGTAGCGTTTCAAAGACCCCATCGCCAAAACTATTGGCACGATCGAGCAGATAGGATTCGTTAACATCGACCGATGCGGCTCCAGCTGAAGCCATTAATTGACCATTAAACCAAACCAGTAATGGCTCAGACATCGATTAAACCTGGCTAAAAATGACAGTACCGTTAGTACCACCAAAACCAAAAGAATTAGACAT
>CALCNB010000106.1 GCA_937897785.1 uncultured Cellvibrionales bacterium
TTAATTTCAGCATCTTTAACTTTATTTAAATTTTGATAAACAATTCCTAGGTTATAGAAAGTTTGTGATGATTTTGGATTAATATAAATAGCCAAATGTGTCCAATAACCTAGGAAATAATACGGTGCCAAAATATCGTCTCTATCATAACCCAAGATGCTCAAAATCTCGCCAGACGCTTGAATTGCTCAGGCAGCACCAGATTGAACCTGAAATTATTTTGTATCTTGACAGTCCCCCCAGTATTACTGAACTCAGCGATTTATTAACTAAGTTAGCGTTTAGAGCAAGTGATCTGTTGCGTAAAGGTGAAAGTATTTATAAAGAGAAGGTCAAGCCTTATGATTTAACTGAGCAGGATCTTTTGGCGCTAATGGTTGAGTATCCAAAGCTAATCGAGCGTCCTATCGCTGTATGCGGGAAAAGGGCGGTATTGGGCCGTCCACCCGAGAATGTCCTGGAGTTAATTAACCCTATAAATGGTCAATCATGAATGATAGCTACGTTTTAATTTTGTATTACAGTCGAAACGGCGCGACAGCTAATATGGCTGAGGTGATTGCTGAGGGTGTGAATTCAGTGGACGGTCAAAGGGCTTTAGTAAGAACTGTACCGCCGATCAGTGATTCGCTAGAAAGTTCAACTATGCCCGACATACCTGATCATGGCCCCCTATATTGCAGTGCAGAGGAATTACGCAACTGTAGCGGCCTTATCTTAGGTAGTCCGACCCGTTTCGGCAATATGGCTGCACCGTTGAAGTATTTTATCGATCAGACCAGTAATTTATGGCTTAGCGGTAGTTTAGTAGATAAGCCAGCTGCGGTATTCACATCGACGGGTAGCATGCATGGCGGTAATGAAATGACACTGCTTACTATGTTAATCCCTCTGTTGCACCATGGTATGGTGGCTGTTGGTCTTCCTTATAATCTTGCTGCATTACACAATACTGTATCAGGAGGAACGCCGTACGGCGCCTCTCATGTGATGGTCAATGATCAGCAGTCAATAAATTCAGATGAAGCTGAGCTGTGTAAAGCCCTGGGTGCAAGGGTTGCTCGCTTAGCTAATAAAATTGAGGAAGATTAAGAAGATGTCGATCAAACCGGGTTATTCTTTCTATCATTTTCTTTCAGTTATGAGCTATTTCACGCTGTTATTTGTTATGCTCTACGCCTGTATGGCTTTTGGGCCCGATCAAGTAGCCCCTATGCTGGTTCTTTGGTTATTGATTAGTTCGGGGTTGTTATTAATTATTAAAGGACTTTGCCAAGGTAAAAAACGCAGTTATATTTGGTATTGCTATATTTTGTTAATGTACTTTACTTTTAATGTAGTTTTTCTGTTTTCAGGAGGAACGTCAGATCAGTCACCAGCCATGCTGCATGAAGTGATAGCTATGGCCGCTATTGTGACGGGTTTTATTGCTGCAATAATGGCGTCAAGGCTTAAGCCTTCTTAAGCTTCTGGCTTCTTTGTTATAGGCGGTGAATGTTGCCATTGTTCAAATCCACCATCAACTGAATAAACCTGCTCAAATCCTTGGTTGATAAAGTACTCGCCTGCTTGCTGACTTGAATTGCCATGATAGCAATAGATCAGTAACGGCTGACTAGTTTCTGCTGAGGCAATAAACTGGCTGAGTGAACTATTATCGATATGTATAGCGTCACCAATGTGGCCAGCTAGATAGCTTTCTTGATCTCGAATATCAATCAATTGACTACCATCTTGTAAATAGATTTCTGACGCTGTCTGACAATCAATACGCATTAATTTAGTCATGGTTGATGCCTTCGGTAACCGTGTTTTCAATTATTCTTTATGATGAGCAATTTCAAGTTGTTCGTTGATTTCTAACCATTCACTCTCAAGCTGAGTGACTGTTAATTTTAACTGGCCCTGTTGTTGAATGGCCGCAGCTAATCGTTGTTTATTATTATCATCGTAAATTGATGGTAGTGCCAGTTCATTTTCGATGGAATTTAGAGTTTCCTCATGCTGAGAAAGCTGCGCTTCAATTTGCTGGCAGCGCTGGGTCAGGGGTTTTAATTTGGCCCGCAATTCGGCAGCTTCTCGTTTTCTGTTTTTTTTATCAATTAAAGTTTCGCTACTTTTAATAGGTCCAGTTGATCCTATTTCAGCTGCTTGCGTGTTAGCGCTAGAATTGCTATCAGTGAAGTCTTTAACTCTGTTATTCAATAACCATTTGGCATACTGTTCAAGGTCGCCGTCATAATGAGTGAGCTGACCATCAGTGACTAACCACAGTTCATCAGTCACTGTTTCTAAAAGGTGCCGATCATGTGATATTACCAGCAGTGAGCCCTGATAACTTTGTAATGCCACATTCAAAGCGTATCGCATTTCAAGATCCAGATGGTTTGTGGGCTCGTCAAGCAATAACAAATTTGGTTTTTTTAAAACTAAGGTGGCCAAGACAAGTCTCGCTTTTTCCCCGCCAGACATTGGTTCTATTGATGAAATTGCCTGATTGCCAATAAAACCGAAGCCACCTAAAAAACGACGCAACTCTGCCTCACTTTGTGATGAATAGGCTCTACTTAGATGGCTTAAAGGGGTATCATCCGGCCTGAGTTGATCAAGTTGATACTGTGCGAAATAGCCGATGTTGATTTCTTTAGCGCGATCGATGCTGCCTTGTTGTGCGTCGAGTTCACCTGCGATAGCTTTTATCAGAGTAGACTTGCCCGTACCATTAGCGCCTAGTAGGCCGATTCGCGCCCCTTGTTCAATGTTGATACTAACCTTACTTAAGATGGTTGTATCTTGATAACCAAGCTGTAAATTATCGGTTTGAATTAGCTGCCTTGGATCTTTGCTTGGGGCTTGAAACTCAAAAGAAAAGGGCGAGTCTATATGCGCTGGGGCAATCGAAGTTAATTTCGCTAAGGCCTTAACACGGCTTTGAGCTTGCTTTGCTTTTGTTGCCTTGGCACCAAAACGGTCAATAAACTTTTGCATGTGCGCAATATTTTTTTGCTGTTTAATAAAAGCTGCGGTTTGGTTAGCTAGCCGTGCCGCTCGTTGCTTTTCAAATTCAGAGTAATTACCGTTGTAATGGCTAATCGTTTGCTGTTCGATATGGGCGATATGGGTGCAGATACTGTCAAGGAAATCACGGTCATGAGAAATAATCATTAGGCAGCCTTTGTAGCGTTTTAACCATGATTCAAGCCAAATAATTGCATCGAGATCTAGGTGGTTAGTTGGCTCATCTAGCAATAGAATATCAGATTGAATCATGAGTGCTCTAGCTAGATTTAGACGCATTCTCCAGCCACCTGAAAATGCATTCACAGTTGTTTGTTGTTGGTCGCTGGTAAAACCAAGGCCTGCTAATAGTTGTCCAGAACGCGATTCAGCTGTATAAGCATCGGCATTTTCTAGTTGCTCATAAGCGGCTGCCAATGCTTCGTTATCACCACTTTTTTCTGCTTCTTGGAGAGAATGCTTGGCAGCCATAAGGGCTTGATCGCCAGCCATGACAAAGTCAATCGCGGTTCCTTGATGCCGTTCAACATGCTGGGCAACCGTGGCAATGATAAAGGAAGGAGGTATGGTGATATCACCAAGATCAACATTGATGTCATGGGTTAGCATTGACATGAAGCTGGATTTACCACAGCCATTAGCGCCCGTAAGACCTACACGATGACCTGAATAGGCGGAGAAATTTGCATCTTTAAAGAGTAATTTATCGCCTCTTCGAAGGCTGACGTTTGAAACAGTGATCATGATTATTTTTTTAAATAAAGCAGCCTACTCATAATAGCTTGAGTGAGCCGATGTCTGGCAATTGATAGCTCATTGCAACTTTAAAGAGTACGCTAGGGCGATTATCTGGGCAATGATAACATATAAATCATGCGGAATTTCATCGCCTAGTTCGAGCATTGACAGTAACTCAGTAAGCTCGGCATTCTCATACATTGGCACGCCTAATTGCCTAGCTAGATCTATAATCTGCTCTGCAACAATCCCTTCGCCTGATGCGGTGACTAATGGTGCGCCGACACCCTCGTATTTAAGCGCGATAGCTTTTTGATATGCATCAATGGCTTGCTGGTTTTTATCCTGCTTTTTATTCATCTTAAATATTGGTGTCTAATAGGTTGGTGATTGACATGTTGTTGCTATTATTCTTTGGTATACCCAGTACACATTGTAATTTATCTACAATCATACCTTGCTGTGTTAGTCCCTCATTTAAGTCATCTAACGAACTTGATATTTTGGTTTTTATATCGGCGTTAGGCGCCCAAAATACAGCGGCGCACTTTTTACCTCTAAGGCTTATCATGCTGATAAGTTGTCCCGCACTACCGCAGTCGAAACTCAGTTTAGCGTTCCATATGCGTTGGCCTTGTAATTGATCTTTAGCGCTATTGCTTTTATCCCATTGCAGTCTCAACTCTAGCATTGAAATTTTTTGATCGATCCAGACAGGTAATTCAAATAATAAACTGCCAGTATTATCACTCATTGATTGTTGTGTGTTTAAAGTTGTTAATTGCTGGCTTTGTACCCGTGATACAAGGCTTAGTAGTAATCGTAATAGGGGTAATATTTCTTGGCCTTTATTAGAAGTATTAACGCTTAAAGCGTCTGATCGGCTCATTAAGTCTGTCAAAGTATTCCAAAGTTGGTTGAGATTAATGGGCGGGTTTTGAGTATTTTTAAGGAGTTTGTCAGTACCTCGGTGACGGCTAAGTGCTGTGATTAAATTAAGCAGGCTAAGTTTGTAGTCAGTTGTTTTTCCGTTCGTTGTTCCGGCATTAACAAGAAGCCCTAGTGAGAGTAGGTGATCGACAGTTATTTTTTCGCCAGTAGAGAGTAATTGTTTAAGCTTAGATTCTAATAATACGCCACTGTTTTTAATCGCCTGCGCCAAGCGCAAAGGATCTGTCAGTTGACCTAATGGGTTAATACTTTGCTTAAATTGTAGGGTGGCCATCGAAATTTCTTTATGTACCTGTGGTAGCTTATCCAGCATGGTATTAAGACTTGATAGCTCGAGAGTATCATTTCGTCTTGGTAAGTGGCTACGAAGCGCATTCATTATGATGGCTTGTTGTTGTGAATTAATGATTTTTGGTAAAGCGATTGCAGATTGTGATATGGCTGGCGACCCGGCTTTATTGCTTATTATTGATTTGTCACTGATCACCGTCTGGGACTGTTTGTAACTCTCTAATGAGGCTTGCTTATCAAGCACTCTAAGTAATTTAATCTGCTGATGGTTGACGATTAAAATATCCAGTTGTTGTCCTATTCTGGGTAATAAGGGTGACTCAACAGTGATCTTTTGATGGCCTATCTTTAGCACGACATCATAAATAACCGCTTTAGAGCTATGATGGGGCGATTGATGGCTCTGAATGGATCCCGAGGCTGTGCTGTTTGACCGAAGAGTGACATCGACCACTACCGCGCGTTGGATGTCACCGACATGGTTTGCGAGATAGCGCTGACTGGCTTCACTGGTAGGTTTAAACTGCAATCGGTCCAGTTGACCGCTGCTATTAGCAGCTTGTGATTCATTGATCATATAGGATCTCTTCGTTATCTAAGCCGCCCTAAAATCGTTGTTTGCATTACTATACCCTAGATTTTTTAATCGATCGGCTTAAAAGTAGCATTTTAGCGAAATTGAAGGTGAATTTTGAGTAGATTTGCCATTCAAATAGTTGTCATAAGGTCTTGAATTGGGTTTTTATAGTTTATAATAAGCTGATCAAATATTATGTTTGCAGATGATTTTCAACCAACGGTAAGGCGCTCATTGTTGTCTAGTTTGATAGATCCAATCAATAAACAGCTAAGTGCAGTAAGCGGCTTGGTACTGGACGGTATAGGCTGCGAAAAGGCTTATCGCCAGCTTTTCTCTGGAGTCACGGTGTCCTTGAGAGCAGGGCAGGGGCTTCATGTGGCGGGTTCAAATGGTTCAGGAAAAACGACTTTATTAAAAATTATTGCAGGCCTTTCTAACGATTATCATGGTTCGATTGCTTGGCGTTACAGCGACGAACTGAATCATGTTATTGATAAATCTGATTTGCTTTATCTTGGTCACCTTACGGGTGTAAAGTCTTTGTTGACGCCTCTAGAAAACCTTTCTTGGTGGGTCTCACTTTGTTTGCCAGCCTACCCGATCGGTAGTGACGAGATCACTCAAGCCTTACAGCAGATGGGCCTCAATTCAGAGCTTAATACCCCATGCCATTTTTTGTCGGCAGGTCAGCAGCGGCGAGTAGCTTTAGCGCGCTTACTACTGAGTCAGCAACGAGTTTGGATTCTCGATGAGCCGTTCACGGCGCTGGACCACTCGGGTATCAGCCAGATTGAAAATTGCATCAAGCGACACCAGTCTTCTGGGGGTATAGTCATTATGACCAGTCATCAAGCGGTCAGTAACGTTGAGCTTATCCAACTTAATCTAGCTGATTATCAACAGAGGCCAAATTGATGTTGGTGTCAGCAAACGAACATTTCTCATCATACAGAGTATTCACTGCGATTTTGTTCCGTGACCTGACGGTGTATTTTCGATATCGCGGCAGTTGGATTAACCCGCTATTTTTTATTCTGGTCGTTATTACTTTATTTTCTTTAGGCTTTGGTGCTGATAGCCAGGCATTACGTGTTTATTCACCGAGTATTATTTGGGTCACGGCTTTATTGGCGGTGCTCTTATCGTTGGATAGTTTATTCAAAACTGATTTTGATGACGGCTCTTTAGAGCAGCTAATATTGTCTTCACAATCACTTTATCTTTCTGTGTTAGCGAAAATTCTAGCACACTGGTTCGTGACGGGATTGCCCATCGTTTTGGCCACGCCGTTAATCAGTTTAATGCTGGGCGTCTCTTTTGAGGTTCTACCAGAAGTATCCTTAGGTTTGTTATTGGGGACGGGCATACTTAGTTTTATCGGTGCTATTGGGGCATCATTAACCGTTAGCTTAGCCTCGGGTGGTCTATTATTGTCATTGCTGAGTATGCCTTTGTATGTACCGGCCATGATTTTTGGTGTGCAATACCTTCAGGATGCCATTGCAGGTTGGCCACTGATGCCCAGTTTATCGATGCTAATTGGCTTGCTTTTGGCGGCAGTTGTCTTGTCGCCATTGGCAATTATGGCGGGCCTTAAATTGAGTGTTGAGGCTTAGCCATGGATATAGCTGTATTCATACTCTACTTAACAGAGGTTTTTAATCATGCCTAATTGGTTTCTTCCTTAAGTCTAATTCTTGGGTCAATAAAATAATAAGTAATATCAACAATAAA
>CALCNB010000107.1 GCA_937897785.1 uncultured Cellvibrionales bacterium
CCGCCCATAAAAATAATATTTGTTTTATTTTCTTTAAATAATTCATTTACACAATTTAGATTTACACTTTTATCTCTATGTCCAATTCTTGGATGCCAAAGAAATTTTTTTTTATATATTATTTTAATACACTTCCCACCATGGAACTGAGATCTAGTAATGAGATTAGTGTCGAGCTGTTCACGTGAATAGTCTTTATAAAGTTCTGCTTCGTAATCAGCATTTGGTAATTCAGTTGCTGTAAATCTAAATAAAATCGGTCGACAAAAAGGTCTTTCCACCATTGCAGGCGATCATCAGCAAGTGGCAGTTTATCGCTCAGCAAGGCTTTACCAATGTCACCTTCAATGCCACCCGAAAGGGCGATAAGACCCTCAGAATGGGCTTTGATCCAGCTCTGCCGAAGACTGGCACCATGAACCGTTTGGCCTTGCTGGTACGCTTTGGAGATCAACTTCAGTAAGTTTTTATAGCCAAGCTGATTTTGAGCTAACAGGGTTATCACAAAGGGGCTTTCTAAGCCCTCATCTTGATCCGAAAACCAAATGAGATCCGAGCCAAAGATCGGTTTAATGCCCGCATTGTGAGCAATCTTTTGAAACTTCACCAAGCCATAGAAATTATTTTTATCAGACAAGGCCACAGCCGGCATCTCAAGATCGCGTATTCGATTCACCATCGGCTTAATGCCCAGCAAACCATCGACGAGTGAAAACTCGGAATGATTGCGTAAGTGAATAAATTGAGTCGACATAAGTTGAGTGCACACCGGCGATTAAATGATTATTATAATGCAGAAAATGGACTTAGTTTATCACGCTAAGTCCAAAACCGCCTTAACAGGCGCAAAGGTTTTTCGATGCTGATCCGTCGCGCCATAACGCGCTAGAGCAGCCTTATGGAGAGCCGTAGGGTAGCCTTTGTGCTGATTAAAGCCATAATCAGGGTAAGCACTGGCCAAAACCGACATATCGCGGTCTCGGGTGACTTTAGCGATGATTGAGGCAGCACTGATACAACTCATTCGTTGATCACCCTTAACGACTGCCTGACCGGTGTAATCCCACTTTGGCAGGCGGTTCCCATCAACGACCACAAACTCTGGTCTAATGGCTAAAGCATCAACTGCTCGATGCATGGCCAACATTGACGCCCAAAGAATATTTAACTGATCAATCTCTGTCACATTCGCCCGACCAATGGCAACGGCAAGCGCCTGCTGATGAATTTGATCAAATAAAACCTCACGCTTTTTCTCAGTTAATTTCTTCGAATCGGCTAAACCCGCAATAGGCCGTAACGGGTCTAATATCACCGCCGCCGCTACAACATCACCCGCTAACGGGCCACGCCCAGCCTCATCAACCCCTGCCAATAAATGACCCATGTACGGTATATCAGGCGATCCTAAATCTTTCTTTATCACGAGCGAACTCTCAAGCCAGAGGGTAAAAAGAGTTAATCAAGAGCATTATCAATTAAATCAGCCACAGCTGCAGCAGCCTTAAGATCAGCACCTTGCGCCAATTGCTCGGTCAGCTCAGCAAATGCAGAAATGGTTTCTTGATAAATGTCTTCATCGGTTAATAATGTTAGCAAAGCAGATGCCAGCGCCTCAGGCGTAGCCGCCTGTTGAATAAATTCTGGCACATAAGGCTTGCGGGTCAATAAGTTTGGCAAGGCAACGTATTCAGTGGTTAACATGCGAGAAATAATCGCATAAGAAAAACGTGACATCTTGTAGGCGACGACCATCGGTTTGGCTAATAATGCGGCTTCTAAACTAGCTGTGCCTGAGGCCAGCAATACTGTGTCCGATATTGCCATGCAGTGCTGGGATTTACCGCTAAGCAACGAGATATTTGTCGCTAAATCGCCTAACTCTGCCTCAGCAAGACCTGCCTCAATATGCGCATAGAGCTTGTCAGAGGCGGCAGGAATGACAAACTTGATGGACGGCATAGATTCACTTAACAAGCGCATCGCAGGGATAAATACGGGCAGTAGATGATCGACTTCTGCCAAGCGACTACCTGGAATAACGCAGACCTATTTAT
>CALCNB010000108.1 GCA_937897785.1 uncultured Cellvibrionales bacterium
TTCGCTATTTAAACAAAGATCAATAAAATTTTGATTTTTCGACCTAATTTCCCTGAATTCAGGTAAATATCTACCTGCTTGTCTCATAAACCATATTGATTTACAAATTTTTTTACTTTTTAGTATTTCTTTAAGAGTACTCATAAAATAAATTAGGTTTATAAATTTAAGATATGCTAAGACATCACGGAAAATAGTCCTTTTCATGGCCGTCTCACAAGTTTAGCGGCTTTTTTGAACTTTAAAATAGTTGGATTATCATGCCATCAAAGACACAGTCAGCTGACGATATAAACCATAATAGCTACCTTGAAAGGAATACTCTGCATGTTGCAACCGTGCTTGCTCGCTTTATTGAAACCGAGGTATTGCCTGATCTAGGCATCAGTGGCGAGCAATTCTGGCAGAGTTTCTCAGCATTGTTAGCCGAGTTTACACCCCGTAATCGTGACTTATTGGCCGATAGAGCCGCCATGCAAGAAAAAATTGATCAGTGGTACTCACAGCGAGGGCAAGCAAGCGCTGCTCGGGATGAATCGAGTGAGATTGACCAACAGATCGAATTTTTAAAATCAATTAACTACATCGCCGATGAAGTTGACGACTTTACCATCGCTACCGATCACGCCGATGAGGCCATTGCGCGCATCGCGGGGCCACAACTGGTGGTACCGGTCAAGAACGCACGCTATGCGCTCAATGCCACTAATGCACGCTGGGGCAGCCTCTACGATGCCTTATATGGCAGCAACATTATTCAGTCAACTGACAGCAGTCAAGGCGGTTACGACCCCGTTAGAGGCGCCGAAGTGATTCGCTTTGCCCGCGCTCATCTTGATCATGCTGTGCCATTAGCTGAGGGTAGTCATGCCGATGCAAGGGCTTATTCAGTTCAAGATGGTCAATTACTGGTTAGCCTAGGCAAAACTAGCACGACTCTGGCCGATTCGACACAGCTGGCAGGCTATACTGGCAATCCCTCGGCACCAGAAAGCCTACTATTGAAAAAAAATCAATTGCATATTGAATTGCAATTTGACAGCACCGGCAACATTGGCTCTGACGATAAAGCGAATATTCAAGATATTATTCTAGAGTCAGCAATAACGACGATTCAAGATTGTGAAGATTCGGTCGCGGCGGTTGATGCTGAAGATAAAACTGAGGTCTATCGCAACTGGCTAGGTTTAATGCGCGGCGATCTCAACACCTCATTTAACAAGGGCGG
>CALCNB010000109.1 GCA_937897785.1 uncultured Cellvibrionales bacterium
TGGGGCGAGGGCGTTGAAAGCAGTCAGGGCAATTACGTATCGGGCCAGCGACCGGACTATCAGGGCTTATTGATTAATGCGGCGCGCGATATTGCCCAATCGCTGGGAGCCGACACCACTGCGGCGGTGATTGAAATGGGTACCTATGGCAATCTAAAAATGTTGAACGGCCTGCTCATTGATCGCTGGCTGCGCTGCGATGCTGATCATTTAAGTGCCGAGCAACGAGCGCAATTTCAACAACAAGTGCTGCGCTTGTTTTACCCCGCCGACGCCTACTGGCGACAGCAGGTGCTCGCCCATGGCAGCACAATTATTCAGCAAACTTTAGCGGGGTTGTCTGCCGATCAAGGGTTAGCTAATGCACCTGCCAATAAACATGCACCTGCCAATAAAAAGGACACATAAGTTTGCTGGCCGTTGATCATGTGGTGGTATCTGTCGCTGACCTCGAGCAGTCGATGGCGGCTTTTACCGCGTTGGGTTTTACCGTTCAGCGCGGCGGTGAACATGACCACACGCACAATGCGCTGATTATTTTTAATGACCGCACGTATATTGAATTGTTGTCCCTGAAAGCCACTTGGTATCGGCCCTTTTTGCGAATGTTGGCCAAGTGCGGTTTGTTGGCTGCTGTTGCGCGCTATAAAAAAACCTTCTCATGGCGAACGTTGCACTGGATCACGCAAGCTTATGGCGCCATTGACTGGTGTTTACGTACCGATGATTTAGACGCAAACTTAAACCGGCTTGCGGTGGCTGGTGTTCCCTTATTAACTTGCCAACAATTTCAGCGCCGCCGTCCCGATGGTCAACAACTTTGGTTTCGATTGGGCAGTGCGCGAGACCGTGACCTGCCGTTTTTAGTCGAAGATGAATCCTCCCTGTATGACCGAGTGCCTATTGATGGTCAGACACAGCATGCCAATGGCGCCTGTGGGATTCGGCAAATTACACTGTCAGTGAAGAATGTGGAACAAGCGCAAGTCCGTTGGTCGGCGTTACGGTCATGTGAAAACTCGCCATGTGCAGAGACAGGCATTGTTTTTACAGCTGACGCTGACTTTCTTGGCAAGTACGCTCTTGAGTTGGCCTATGACGGCCAACAGCGCGTCGATCTCGATGCCAGCCGCATTGATCAGCTGTCAATTTCACTGCGGCCAAACGGTCAGCAAGACTAGCTGAGCTTTGCCGGACGGGTCAATTAACCGATGCTAATCCAGCAGTTTTTTTGCGCGCAAAGCTCCAGTGGTTTCGGTTTTATGGCGTTTGTGCCATAGTGACTGCCATTATATTTTTGAGAATTTTTATATGTGGAAAGCGATTAAGCCTTGGCTTCAATCTTTTGCGAAATTCTTAGCGAGAGGTTTGTTGGTAGTCATGAGTTGTTTAATGGTCGCTTTATATTTTAACGGGTGGTTAGGCGCAAATAATTCTCAGGATTGGGTGGATATAGAATTCATCGCTTTTGGATTGCCGTGCCTATGGCTTATTTTAGAAATAGTAATAGGGTTGTATAGGGCCATTGTCAGGTAGTTTAGCGATTATGTTCGCGAGCAATGCGTTGCTTTTGGCGGTCCCAGTCACGATCTTTTTCAGTGGCTCGCTTGTCGTGATCTTTTTTCCCTTTGCCCAGCGCAATTTCACATTTAATTAAATGCTGCTTCCAATACAGTTTTAGGGCTAGGCAGGTGTAGCCTTTTTGTTGGGTGGCGGCAAAAATCTTGGCTAATTCTTTGCTGTTTAATAGCAGTTTCCGGTAGCGGGTGGGTTCGGCTACCACGTGGGTGCTGGCGGTTTTCAATGGCTCTATGTGCGCACCCAGTAGCCAAGCTTCGCCGTCACGCAAAAAGACATAGCTATCGGTCAGCTGGCCTTTTCCGGCCCGTAGGCTTTTGACTTCCCAGCCCGTTAACACCAAGCCGGCCTCGTATTTTTCTTGAATCAGGTAATCGTGTCGCGCACGCTTATTTTGCGCGATGATATGCTCAGTGTTTTTGGGTTTCTTGGCCATAGTGAGTAAGTATAGCGCTTCAACGGCCGAGATTCAGTGCTGAAAGTGATTTAATGGCTTTTTTCTAATCTTTTTATTAATAGGCGGGTCATCGTTTATGAGGTCGCTGCCAGTGACGGCGGCTGGTTTAATTTTTACAATATCGATCAATGTATAGGCGCTATCAGTAGAAAAGCACTGTTATTTATCTAACGTCAATGCGAAAATCTATCGACCGTGAATGCTCGGGCCTCATTTTTTATTGAGATTTGACCTGCCGAGGTATTTTCCCCAGAAACGTTTGCGCATGATGGTGGGTCGAGCTTGATCGGTCACTTGATTGCCTCCTGAAAGAAAAGGATGATGGAAAGCCCTTATGTTGTTGATTCGCTGTTTGATAATGCCTTTATTATTGTGGTTAAGTGCGCTGTCTTTGTTACTCGCTGGATGCTCAGATTCGGCCTCGTTAGCCAAGCCCTATTATCACCAAGTTGAAGCGACGCCCATCCAGTTGCAGCAGCGTTACCAAATTAGCAACGCGTATCCCGGCCGTGTTGAAGCACCGCAGCGCTTTGATATGGGCTTTGATGCCCAAGGTAAAATTATCGAAATCTTAGTCGACGTCGGCGATGAGATAACGCAGGGGCAGTTATTGGCTCGACTTGACACCGGCTTGCTAGACGCAGAACGCTTGTCAGTATTGGCCCAACGGCAAGAAAAACAAGCGCAGCTTAAGTTAATCGGTATTGAACTCAGGCGCCAAGAAGAGCTGCGTGAGCAGGGTTTTGCGGTCGAGCAAACCATGGATAAATGGCTCGCTCAGCAAGCCATTCAGCAAGCGGGCATCGACCAAGTGACGGCGGCCTTAGCCTCGGTTGATCAGCAACTTGAAAAAACGCTTATGCGCTCGCCGTTCGATGGCCGTGTTGCAAGCCGGTTTGTCGATCCGGGTCAGGTGTTGTCTGAAGCTGCACCGGTATTGCGACTACTGCAGGGCGGCTCAGTGGTACTGCAAGTGGGTGTGCCGGTTCGCTCAGCCCGTCAATTAGGTGTGGGTGAAATATACCGGGTCAGTCTCGAAGGTCGTATCATAGATGCGCCTATTCTTTCATTAGGCAGTGCCGTTAGTCCCGCTACGCAAACACTGATGGTTGAGTTATTACTGCCAGAAAATGCAACTGACGCGCCGGTTTATGACGGGCAAATTGCCCGTTTGATACTTGACGAAGTACGCGAGAAAACTGGGGTGTGGATCCCTACCGATGCCATGACGGGCGGCATTCGTGGCACATGGAATGTTTCGGTATTACAGTCGAC
>CALCNB010000110.1 GCA_937897785.1 uncultured Cellvibrionales bacterium
TCTGGCTGTTGGGGCGATCAAAAATCGAGCGATCATTGGTTTTTTAGAATGCCTAGAGCGGTTTGCTTATCACAAAGCGGATGCGATCGTGCCAGTCACTCAGGCCTTTAAAGCTCACATTGTCAATTTAGGTGTGGTCGAAGAAAAAGTGTCAGTCATTCGAAATGGCGTTAATTTGGCTTTATTTGAGACCGTGACAAAAAATACAACACTAGCAAACGAATGGGGATTAAATGATAAGTTTGTTGCCGCCTATGTGGGTACCCATGGCATGGCGCATGGCCTCGATACGATTTTAGCGGCAGCTGAACGGCTCAGAGATAATCCTGATATTGTATTTTTAATGGTCGGTGACGGCTCAGAACGCGCACGATTAGAACAAGCAGTTGAAGCTCGAAAATTAACCAACATTATCATGCGGGGTCAGCAACCAAAGGCCATGATGCCTGAAATATGGTCAATTACGGATGTTAGCTTGGTGCTATTAAAACGGCTCGATTTATTTAAAACCGTGATACCCTCAAAGATCTTTGAGAGTATGGCCATGTCGGTGCCTATCGTTCTAGGCGTTGAAGGTGAAGTGAAAGGCATTATTGAACAAGCGCAAACCGGACTTTGTATTGAGCCGGAATCGGCAGAACAGCTGGCTAACGCTTTACTTGAACTAAAAGAAGACCGGGCACTTTATACGGAACTCTCTGCTCGAGGAAGGCCTTACGTCTCTAGTGAGTTCGATCGAAAAGTCCTTGCAGATCAATACCTTAAAATAATAGAAAAACTCGTCGCTTAGTCTACACTTAATTATCGTAATGGAGATGCGATGTCTCCCCTAATTTTTGTTCAAAAAGAAACCAATTTTTCTTGATTGCCCTAGATTTTTAAATGAGTAATGAATATGGATATAAAATCGATCGTATTAAGTAAACAATCCTTGCTGTTAGTGCTTGCCATCGCATTATTGGCATGGGTTTGTTACGACGGTTTAGCATTGATGGTGTCGTGGTGGGATAAGGACGAATACAGCCACGGTTATATGATTCCGCTCGTGGCCTTGTATTTATTATGGCAAAAACGCTATTTATTGGCTGAACAAGCAGAATCAGGCTCATATCTCGGTGTGCTGGTGTTATTAGGCGCGTTAATGGCATGGTTATTAGGTGAATTAA
>CALCNB010000111.1 GCA_937897785.1 uncultured Cellvibrionales bacterium
TGGCGGCAAAAGCCGCACCCAATGCGAAGCTCTATTACAACGATTACAGCTTAACAGAACCTAAAAAGCGACGCGGTGCCGTTAGATTAATTAGGAGCCTTCAAGCCAAAGGGGTAAAAATTGATGGGATTGGATTTCAAGGCCACTACGGCCTAACCTGGCCGCGACTAAATGAACTCGAAGATTCAATTAAGGCATTTGCAAAATTAGGAATTGATATCTTTGTTAGCGAACTTGATGTCTCAGTTTTACCTAGAGGCAGCGAAAACCAGCTTGGGGCTGACATCTCATTAAATATTGAGATTGAAGACAAATTAAACCCCTATCCAAGACGATTACCCCCCGTTATTGAGGCTAAACTTGCGAGAAGGTACCATGAAATATTTGCTGTGCTTAACAAACACCGAGACAGCATCAGCCGAGTTTCTGTCTGGGGCTTATCCGACGAAAATTCTTGGCTAAACGACTGGCCAGTAAAAGAGCGAACCGATTACCCCCTTTTATTTGATCGACAAATGAAGAAAAAATCATTTGTTTCTAGTTTGCATCTAGCCAAATAGATTCATTTTAATTACTCAGAAACAAATTCTGTATGCTGGGTCAATAAGCTAATCGGCTTAGTTGGACGTTAGCCCTATTAAATTATTAAGGTTTACTATCATGCACCTAACCATACCAATAGGTAACTATCGTGTAAGCCTCTTAGTCACTGGTATTCTCACACTAGTACTGAGTAGCCCCGCAGCAATAGGCAGCCCAAAAATTAACGGCCTTAAACCTAACATTTTATGGATTGTTAGCGAGGATAACAGCCCACTACTTGGCGCCTATGGAGACAAATTTGCCAAAACACCTAATATAGATTCGCTGGCCAAAAAATCGATTGTTTTCGATAACGCATTTGCTAACTCACCGGTTTGTGCACCAACACGGTTTTCCATCCTTACCGGTATGCATGCTAACGCAATGGGCACTAATAACATGAGAAGTCGTTATCGTGTTCCCAATTTCGTCAAACCTTACACTGACTATTTACGTGCTGCAGGCTATCATGTCACAAATGACAATAAAACTGATTATAACTATGCCACCAGCACAGATATACCGACAGACAAACATCTAAGTTACCAAGATTGGCAAACCATTGATGGTGAAATATGGGACCGAGGTGATTATAACGATCGTCAAGAGAACCAGCCTTTTTTTCATGTTTATAATATGTATGAATCACATGAAAGCAGATTACACCGCCCACTTAAAAACAGAATGCATGATCCTAGCAAGGTTAAACTCCCGCCTTATCACCCTGATACACCTGAAATCCGAGCTGATTGGGCCTTATATTATGACCGCATTACACAAATGGATTTTTTAGTTGGTCAAAAACTTGCCGAACTTAAAGCCGCCAACGCACTTGAAAACACCATTGTTTTTTATTATTCCGACCACGGTGGCGCATTAGCAAGAAGCAAACGCTTTCTATATGACACCGGTACAAAAATTCCGCTGATGGTGCATGTGCCTGATAAGTTTCGGCACCTATTGCCCTATAAGATGGGTGACCGAACAGATCAAATCGTTGATATTGTTGACCTAGCACCGACAATATTTCACTTAGCAGGAATTAAGCAACCAGCACATATGCATGGCGAAAATATTTTTAGCACTGCCAGTAAAAAAAATAAGTCCTACAGTTATCTTTATCGAGGAAGAATGGACGTCCGGATTGATCTAGTTCGTGCCTTACGCGACAAAAAATTTAAATATATTCGAAACTATATGCCTCATCGACCTAATGGCCAGCACTTGGCATATCTCTGGAAGGCAGCTTCTGTCAGATCTTGGCAGAAAACATGCCAGCAAGGAAAATGCAACCCAAACCAGCAGCGATTTTGGCAGACTCGCCAAGCAGAGGAACTCTACGATACAACAAATGACCCATGGGAAGTAAACAATTTAGCTAATGAGTTTTGATTTAATATCTTTCAAATTGATAAATGAACTCTCAGAATTGACTTCTTTAAATTCTATTTTGTTTTCTGTTGATTTTGATCCGACAATAATTTGATAAGGAATTCCAATTAAATCAT
>CALCNB010000112.1 GCA_937897785.1 uncultured Cellvibrionales bacterium
TAAATTTTGATTATAAGCGTTACAGATATCAGGCTTAACCACTAGCGCTTGGATACCCGCTTGTTGTTTTTGTATTAACAAGCTTACGATAGTTTTGACATTTCGCTCGACATTGGCAAAGTAAGATGCGTTGATAGCTAAACCATTAGGGCCGGCAGCAAAAAAGTAATTAGGGAAATCAGTCGCTGCTATTCCCATATAAGCCGTCGGTGATTTTGCCATTTCCTCTGCCAATGACTTACCCGCTAAACCGCTAACATGAATGCGGTCATAATCCAGAATATGGTAACCGGTGCAATAAATAATAACATCAACATCAATATCCTTATCGCTAGCTGTGGTAATTCCTTGCGGTCTGACAGACTTTAATCCTTCAGCAATTAAGTCAACATTATCGCGCAATAAAGCGGGATAAAAATCATCAGAGACTAAACCGCGTTTACAGCCATAGCGACTATCAGGTGTTAAAGTCTCACGCAAATCAGGATCTTTGATCACTTCGTGTAAATAGTCTTTTGCGATCTTCTCAAACTGGTCCATGCGCTTGTGACCTAGCGTAACGCCTTCAACCGTAAAGCTCATCATATAAGCCTGAATACGGCGATAAACATTGACTAAACCGGGCAGCCAATTAAAAAGGGCAATCAGCTTTTTAGAGTAAAACTTACGCCCACGAGCCATGATCCAATTCGGTGTTCGCTGCAATACTGTCAAATGCGCCGCTTGCTTGGCCAGTTCAGGAACAATTTGAATCGCACTGGCCGCTGAGCCGATAATAGCAACGCGCTTGCCGTGTAAATTTACCTCATGATTCCAACGTGTCCCGTGCCAACTGTCGCCGCTAAAACTCTCCATGCCCTCGACATTCGGGTAAGCCGCCGTGTGTTGATTACCCATCGCATTAATCACCACATCAAAGCTAAACATCTCACCCGTTTCACTGGTTAATCGCCACGTCCGATCATTGTCAAATTCAGCATGAGTAATTTTCGTATTGAGTTTAAGGTATTGATCGAGACCGAATGCCGTACAGCTTTGCTGTAAATAGTGCTCAATTTCTGGTTGATCGACAAAACTCGCACTCCAATTAGGATTTGGCCGCGAAGCGAAAGTATAGGAATGCGCCCAAAGATCACAAGCTAACCCTGGATAGGTATGAAGATGCCATGTGCCGCCCACTGCATCAGATTTTTCAAACAAGGTGATATTATCAAAACCCTGCTGCAGTAATTCATGGCCAGCAGCGATACCCGCCGGCCCGGCACCGATTACGGCCACACGAAGAGGATGATTAGTCATACTTACTGCTGCTCACCAGATTCAACTTCCATAACAATAAACGCATTACCTGGCAATTGACCAATTTGGCCATAGCCCGAACTGACAAATAACTGACCGCCATCGAGGTAAACGCCACCTAAATCAATCGCGCCGCCCGATGCTTCAAGGCCATTAACTGCTGAATAGTCACGTACCGTATTATAAGACCATAGCAGCTCGCCATCAGTGGCAGAAAATGCATAGAGATAACCATCAAGTGAGGGTGCGAAAACAATATCTTCAGTCACCGTTACAGCGGCCGATAAGCCAACGTGGCAGTCCTTGATGGGCTTATTTTTTTGAGTATCGAGACAATCACCTGGGGCGGCGACTGTCCATAGTGCTTGCCCTGAAGCGATATCGATAGCATGCAGAGAGGGCTTAGGCTTGCCTGGTGGGTTTTCACCGATAATTCCTACGTCGCGGTCACTGATCGGTACATACAATACGCCTCGAGCCTGATTAATCGCCATACCAAAATGCACACCGCCTGCCATGCCGCCATTACTGGCTTTATAAGCCCATAGCTTTTGTCCATTATTATCGGGATCTAAGGCGTAAACATCGCCACTCTTCTGCCCTGCTAAAATATAATCTTTATTTCCAAGGGTAACCAAAATGGGCGGCGCACCGAAGTCTAAATCGGGGCCATCCTCTTCAGGACAATTGGCATCTAACGGAGAGGCACAAGCCGCCGTCCAGGCATCGCCAGTTAAAAATTGCTGGCTCCATACTTTCTCACCGGTAGTAAGATCAAAGGCTAAAATCGCATCACTGGTATCCGTTACTGGCGCTGAATAATTTTCGCCCGTACCAACATAAAGGCGGTTCCTTTTCACATCAAGGGCCGGTTGTGACCAGACGGGGGCTCCCGATGGTCCGCGTCGATCACCGAAGATCAGCCGAGGCTTAGTGACTTTTGCTGGCTCATCAATGGTATAACTACGCCACAGTATTTCACCACTTAAGGCATCTATCGCAACGATTGAACTACGAAAATCACAGCAACTGTAAAAAGGGTTTAATGCCCAAAACACTTCCCATGAAGAGATCGGTTGATAAATAACACCTTCATGATCAACGCTGGAGCCGGTTACCATTGCCTGAGGGTGCTCACCGACTTTTACCCGCCAACGCTGCACACCCGTCATCAAATCAACTGCAAATACCTCGGCTTCTAAAGTACCAAAGCTGATCAAGTGGTGGCTGTCGGTTTGAATATAACGTAACGCCGTGCGTACCATACTGCCCGCATCGAATCGCCATCGCTCGCAACCGGTATCACGATCTAAAGCATAAACACCGCCAGAGCCGTCTCCGATGACAACGGTATTCGAGGTAATCAACGGCTGAGTATGGGGGGCGTCTGTATCGGCGACGGCAAACACCCACTTAACGGTTAAATTATTTAATGAGCTGGGTTTTACGCCAGCAGTCGCTTGAGCAACGAAACGGTGGTTTGCTTTATTTAAACCCCAACCATTAACCAGTGGGACAGGATCAATAGCCGAGATATCGTCGGCACATTGTTCAGCCATAACTAATTGATGGCCACCTAAAAAGGCAAGAAAAAAAGCGAATGTTGGTAAGTGGAATCGCGCGATATAAAAAAGTTTATCTGAATGAAAGGGTTGGCCCATGCTGCGCCATAGATCACTTATCTTGCTTCCCACAAAAACCTCTATTGGGCCATTCTAAAGGCCATTTTTAAATTAGAACGCTGTTTACCAACAGTTAGCAGTGGCCTTTACAGCTTAAAAATTTAAGCGACTTCTGGATCAAAGGTAATGTGCATTTCTTTAATCCCATTCACCAAATTATCTCTTACATACTGAATAGGTTTAGCAAATTTTGGGTTACGTAAGCGAGGCAATATTTCTTTAAACATAATATGTAGCTCTAACCTTGCCAAATGTGCACCTAAACAAAAATGTTCGCCATTACCAAATGCGCGGTGTTCGCGATGTAAGGCCATGTCTTGCGCCCGAGTTACATTAAACTCTAAAGGTGATTCAAATAATTCAGCATCCATATTAATGATATGCCAATTGAGCATGACTAAATCACCTTTCTTCATCTTAACGCCTTGATAGTCAGTATCTTCCATTACCGTACGCTGCATTTGAATAAAAGCAGGGTTATAACGCAACATTTCTTCACAGGCGTCAGGAATTAAACTGGGGTCATCAATTAACTTTTGTAACTGGTCCGGATTTTCCATCAATAAGCGCATACCATGCGCAGTGACCGAACGAGTACTTTCGTTACCGGCAGCGATTAGCATCAAGAAAAAAGCTTGGAACTCATCTTCCGTCAGGTTCTCATCATTGACTTGGCCATCCAGTAAAGCTCCAACAATATTATTCAACGGACTCTCCGCATGTTTTCGCGCAAGCTCACCGGCATAAAGATAAATATTCGCAGAGGCTTCCATGGCTTTGGCCTCTGCGTCCGCGCCACCAATATCTTCATCCTCTTGAAAAAACATTTCATTGGTCCAAGTAAAGACTTTTTTTCTGTCTTCTTTTGGCACACTCATCATATCGAGAATAGCCATCAGCGGTAATTCTGCCGCAACCTCAGTAATAAATTCGCACTCGCCTTTACTCGCAACAGCATCAACTATCTGTTTTGCATAAACTTCAAATATCTCATGGTATGCCTCAACGGCGCGAGGCGTAAACGCATTGCGAGCAATCCGACGATATTTTTGATGGTGAGGCGGGTCCATATTCACCAGCATTAACTTTTGTTGCTCAAGAGCAACTTCATCAAATTCCTTAGGAATACATGACTTTTCTTCGCTTGAAAAAACTAATGGATGCTTACAAACATAGTCGGCCGTGGTTCGATCCATAACCACCCAATAAGGTTCGCCGCGAATAGGATCGTCTACCTTGACGATAGGCGCCTCGGCCATCGCTCGCATTTCGACTAATTTTTCTTGGTGGTGACCCGGAGTATAAAAGTCTGGGTCACATGCGGCAGCCAAAGCCAGGTGG
>CALCNB010000113.1 GCA_937897785.1 uncultured Cellvibrionales bacterium
TAAGCTCTGTTTTGTTGGAGCTCCCTCCGTGAAAATACCGCGCATGGATTCCTTCTAGTTGAAGTTGTTCTACAAGGGTGCTGGCCTGTTGACGAATAAAGACGGCGTGAATGGCTTGACCTTTTTGCAGAATGATCAGCATTAATAGACTTAATGTGATCAGTATTTCAATGAAGGTAAAGCCCGATAAACTAGCTATCGAGGAAGATGGTCGATCAATGCGGGTCGACATAACTGTGCATAGAGCGTTGAGAATAGTCGATGGATGAATGTTCCATCGTATCAGTTTTGCTGCCTTCACAATGTTTATGGTTGTAAAAGCCACGCCAATGATCGGGAATAAAAACGCCAGTCTCAATTGGCCATATGTTAGTTATTGGGTCCTAAGCACTGCATATCTAGTCATAAATACTGGGTATGGGCTCGCGCTTATGTTGGGTTCGATTATAAATGGCAATTAATTTTTCATCCGCTGCGGTATTCTGTGACTTACCTTCAAGGAAATCATCAATCTGCTCATAACTCAGGCCAAGTGCTTGTTCGTCTGATTTTTGAGGATCTAAACATTCCAAATCAGCAGTCGGTGCTTTGGTGATAAGCTTTTCAGGAGCTCCCATGTGCCTAGCCAGTTGCCTGACTTGCCGTTTGCTTAGACCAAATAAGGGAATTAAATCACAGGCACCATCTCCCCACTTAGTATAAAAGCCGGTGATATTCTCAGCTGAGTGATCGGTACCCAGTACTAAGCCGCCGACTAACGCTGCAATGTCGTATTGGCAAGCCATACGACTGCGTGCTTTAACATTGCCTTTAGCAAAATCTTGCCCGGCATCATCAGGCAGGGTAAGGCCGGCTGTAGTGAAGGCTTTAATGACTTCGCCATGAATGCCGTCAGCACCGGATTTGATATTGACCGCTAGCCGTTGTGAAGGCTGAATAAAGTCTAATGCAAGCTGTGCATCAGCTTCGTCTTTTTGTGTTTCATAGGGCAGTCGAACCGCGATAAATTGATAGTCATGCTGGCCGGACTCCTGGTTCAGTTCATCAACGGCCAGTTGGGCTAATCGCGCACAGGTTGTTGAATCGATGCCGCCACTAATTCCTAAGATTAAGTGGCGAAGACCTGCGTTAACTAATTGTCGTTTAATGAAATTAACCCGAGTGCTGATTTCAACCGCAGGGTCAATCGTGGGTTGAACTTTCATGGCAGCAATTATGTCAGTTTTGTTCATCATAAAAGGGTGGCTCTTTAAATATTAATAAATACGGAATAATAGCTTAAAAAGATCATTACCTGTGTTATTTCGCACGCTCAATATTAGCAAATAATAGCAATGATGGTTGGCTTTAAAAAGGCTGTTAAGCGGCTATCAGTAATCCGTTTTAATTTATCGGCTTCTTACGCTGTCGTTTTATTCTGCAGTTTTTGATGCACTGCTTTGGGTCGCAATCAAGAAACTGCCGATATCGTTAATTGCCTCTCTGCCTTCGGGTAAAAAGCTCGCCATGGTGGTAAACGCGTGTGGTGCTTTAGCCCAAATCTTTTTTTCAACTTTAACGCCGCAACGTTGTGCTTGCTGTTCAATACGATTAGCATCATCGACTAATATTTCTGTGCCACCTGCAATTACATAAAGTGGCGGAAAATCTTGCAGGTCGGCAAAGACGGGTGAAATAAGCGGGTTGTCTAATGGTTCACCCGAGGCATAAACTAAGGCTGCATTTTTCAATAAAGCCTGCGGGATCATCGCTTCTTTGTAGCGATTGCGTTGCCAAGAGTGCCCACTATGAGTCAGATCAGCCCAAGGCGAGATGCAAAATCCAGCGAAGGGCAACTCGATGCCTTGGTGCTGTAATTGCTTCATGACGGCTAAGGTCATATTGCCACCAGCAGAATCACCACCAAAAGCAATCTTATTGGCGCTGATGCCGGAGGATAACAGCTGTTGATACACGCTGACCGCTTGATTGAGAGCAACAGGAAAAACATGTTCGGGGGTGAGGCTGTAATCGACTAACAGGGTGCGCATTCTAGCTGAAACTGAAAGTCGGTGGGCGGCATCGCGGTGGGTGGCTGGCGACCCCGCAAAAAAACCACCGCCGTGAAAATAAAGAATAACCTGTTGTTTTTGCTCTTCCGTTAGTGAGGCATCATAAACCCACTCGCAGTTCACGTTTGAAAATTGCACTTTTTCCACCGTGGCGCCATCAGGAAAGGGTGCTTTCTCGGCGGGTTTATCGGCCATTTTTATCATCGCGGCTTTGGCTGCGGTGAAATCTTTGCCGTGCATATACCATTTGCTTAGACGCATCACTGCGTTACTTAGGGTGCATTGCCAGCTCATTGTTGACCTCTATGATGTGATTGAAAAGCGTTAATTCTGTCAAGCCATTCTAATGGCTTTTATCCGTCTCGAATATGTAGATTGAGAAAGGAAGACAGAAATTTGTGCATATGCTGAACGGGCTATAAAACGTTATTCTATGGTTTATCTCGGCGGTAGATGTAGCTGGCCATTCGGCCAGTAGATGATGAGCGGCGGTAGGAAAAAAATCGCTCACTTTCGCGAAAGGTGCAAAAACCGCCGCCATAAACGTGATGAATGTCATTATGATGCAGTTCCAATGTGGCTAGTTGATACAGGTCGGCGAGGTACTTTTTATCGCCATGCGGGGTAAAAGCCAGCGAGTAGTTAAGTTGGCTATGATGATCTTGGCTGGCAAAAGCCTGTTTGACGTCGTCACCGACTTCAAAGGAATTGGGGCCTATGGCAGGGCCAAGCCAAGCATAAATGGGGCTTGATGGAATTTTTTTCACTTTCAAAGATTGGCGAAAAAGTGACGCCGTATTGCTGATAATTCCCTTTGCTAGACCGCGCCAACCGGCATGGATAGCAGCGACTTGACTTCCCTCGGCGTTGGTTAAAAGGATAGGTAGGCAGTCGGCCGTCATAACCACGCAGTTGGTCATTGACGATGCAGTGATCATTGCATCGGCTGCTAGTGGGCGGACTTGGCTGTGGTGGATTTCGACGCAGTGATTGCTGTGACGTTGTTCCAGCCATTGCCAATCTAATTTGCCGCCACAGTGTTGCGCTTCATAATCGGCCAATCGCTGGCGATTTTTTTCGACATGATCTGGGTCGTCGCCGACATGATTGGCCATATTGCCTTGTTCAAAAGGTTTGTCACTGTAACCCCCTATACGGGTAGTGACGCCGGCATGAATGTGGTCGGGGGCTGGCCAAATAGGACGTATGATTGAAGTTTCGTCGATGGGTTCAGCGATAGTCTTATTGGTCATTTTGGCGATTTTCTTCGTCACGCAGTGATTGAATCAATTGTTGGTAGTCAACAGGGGCTTTGCATTGAAAGTTACAATGCTGTTCAGTCACTGGGTGGTCAAAGGCCAATTCAAAGGCATGTAGTGCCTGACGAGGAAATGATCGCAGGGCGCTGTCCAAAGTTTCGCTGATACCGGCGATTTTTTGGTAGCGAGGGTTATAGGTTTTATCGCCGACTAAGGGGCGTTTTAAATGCGCCATATGCACCCGAATTTGATGCGTGCGACCGGTCTCTAATTTAATTGTTAATTCATTGTGGTGTTGAAATCGCTCGGCAATGCGGTAGTGAGTGATGGCGGGTTTGGCACCATGACTATTGGCATTACTGGCGACCGCCATCTTAGTTCTTGCCGAGGGATGTCTTGCCATGGCAGCATCAATTGTTCCGCCCGATATAAATGTGCCCCTGACGACGGCGCGATAGATTCTACTGACACTGCGTGCCTGCAATTGTCTGACTAAGCTGGTATGGGCAATAAGACTTTTTGCCACCATTATTAAGCCGGTGGTGTCTTTATCGAGTCGATGTACAATGCCAGCTCGGGGTAGAGCCGCATTGCTGGGACAATGGGCTAAGATACTATTTACCAGTGTGCCAGATTGCAGGCCAGGGGCGGGGTGAACCACGCAGTTATCCGCCTTGTTAATGACCAATAAATGCTCATCCTCGAAAACAATATTGATCGGTTTATCTTCGGCTTGCCATTCAGATACCGGAGAGAACTCTGCGGATAAGCGTAATTCAGCACCGCTGAATAATTTTTGCCGTGTTTTGGCGGTTTTTCCGTTGA
>CALCNB010000114.1 GCA_937897785.1 uncultured Cellvibrionales bacterium
TACTTTATTGAAGCCGGAGGTCAGCGGTACAGCTACATACCCGCATTAAATAGTGACAGCAATCATGTTGATGCCTTATGCGGCATTATTAAGCAAAATATCAGCGATTGGTTAAACTAATTTTTTGTTTTTTTCTTTAGCGGACTAAAACCTTGCTTCGACCGATCGCCTTCGCTTGATTGCCTTGACTCCCTTTGACCACTTTTTTTAGGCTTGGCTTTTTTCGAGTTAACCTCCACTTTAGCTGCGTTTTTTTTATTTTTTTTCTTTTTTGAGCCAGCGGCTTTGCCTGATGATTTAAGCTTTTTAGGGCCTTTATAACGCGCCTCTAGTCCTGCAAGCTTCCTTCGTTCTAATCGAATTCTTAAGAATCTCTCAATACTCGACATTATGCTCCAGTCATTGCTGCTCACCAGCGCAATAGCTAAGCCCTCTTCACCTGCACGACCGGTTCGACCTATACGATGGGTATAATCCGTGCCTGAGCGTGGCATGTCATAATTGATGATTAGGTCTACGCCTTTAATGTCTAAGCCTCTAGCAGCCAGATCGGTGGCAAAGATAATATTAAGGTTGCCGCCGCGCAATTTGTTCACAGTATCCCTACGCTCTTCCTGAGTCATATCGCCGTGTAACAAACCTGCTCGTTGCGACTTCTCTGCTGTCGAACGATAGCGAATTAAACCACACA
Organism: uncultured Cellvibrionales bacterium; assembly: GCA_937897785.1. Lineage (GTDB taxonomy): Bacteria > Pseudomonadota > Gammaproteobacteria > Pseudomonadales > UBA7434 > UBA7434. Next base: position 692 of record CALCNB010000114.1, read on the forward strand.
AGCGATTAACCTGTGCCTTTGTATTGCAAAAAACCAAGGCCTTAGTGAATGCCTGTCGCTCAAATAAGGCCGAAAGAAGCTTGTCTTTATGCGCGTCACCATCGGCTAATATCACCTGCTGCATAATATTGGCATTCTGCTGGCGACCCGCATTTAATTTAATAATTTCAGGCTTATCAAGTATCGCTTGCTCTATGGCCGCAAAGGCTTTATGTGTTAATGTGGCTGAAAATAAAAAGGTTTGGCGAGAGCCATTACAATTATTGGCAATTCTAATCACATCTTCAGCTAAGCCTAAATCAAGCATTCTATCGGCCTCATCTAAGACTAAGACTTCGATATCAGTTAAATCACAACTTCCGTGACTAATATGCTCAGCCATACGACCTGGGGTAGCAATAATGATTTCAGGATTTTTGCGGAATATCGCCTGCTGATACTTAAAGCTATTACCGCCAATAATGAGCCCTGTTTTTAGATGTGAACAACTGGCCAACTGATCGCACTGCTTGACAATTTGAATCGCTAGCTCACGGGTTGGCACCAAAACTAGCGCGCGGGTTGAAGAAGGATCAGCGCGCTCCTGCTCTACCGTTTTTTGCAGCAGCCGATGCATTAATGGCAGTAGAAAAGCTGCGGTTTTCCCACTGCCGGTCTCAGCGCTTACTAATAAGTCACGGCCCGTTAACGCAACGGGAATAGCCTCGCGCTGAACCGGCGTCGGCTCATCAAAGCCGGCCTTTTCTATGGCCTGTTTTAATCGCGAATCTAGCTCAAAGCCTGAAAAAAAAGAGTCTGACAAAATAGCGCCTTTGTAATTAATTAATGAAAGAGCTTCCTTAGAAAATTGATCATTTTTTAATT
>CALCNB010000115.1 GCA_937897785.1 uncultured Cellvibrionales bacterium
CAATCGATAATTCGGGCAGATCGGCATGTAAAATACAGATATCGGTGTCGTCAGCTAATTGTAAAACATGCTCACAGCCAGCGTTAATAGCCGCATTCAATGGGGATAAAATCGTAGTTGATGTTAGCTTGGCTGGTGCGATCTGTGCGGGCTCAGAAATTAGCGTGACAGCATAGTGCTTAGCCATTAACGCAGCGGTAGGATCATCAGACACTATCACAATGCCGTCTATCGATGGCGCCTGTGTTAATACCGACAACACATCTTCCACCATCGCATGAAATAAACGACGACGCTCAGTAGCCGATAGCACACCAGAAAGACGCTGCTTAGCACTGACAAAATCTTTAAGGGGTAAGACTGCCCACATAAAAAACCTATTTTTGTTAAGGTTATTCTAGCGCTGATGAATCAAATTGTTCAGCGAATTGCAAGCACTGCTGAGCTAGATTTATTTTATCCTGCTCGCTGTGCATCACCGTGTCGGCAATTTTTACTCTAATACCCATCGCCTCAATTTCAGCGGCTCGATCAGTGTCGCTGCGATCAATAACCAGTCCGTCAATGGTATCACTATAGTAACTGGCAACACCGATCACTGAGATTGGCATTTCAAGCCCCTGCATCATTTTTGCGGTCGGACCCTTAATCGCCATGCCATTCACAATAGGTGATACTGCAATAATAGGTGCCTGACATCGCTTAAGTTTTGGTAATACCGACGGTATTTTTAAAATAGGATCGACACTGACAAAGGGGTTCGACGGGCAAATAATAATAGCTTTAGGCTCTGCTGCTATGGCAGCCTCGAAAGCGTCGCTAGGGGCCGCTAATGCCATGCCGTTAAATCGGATCTCACTCACTGGGGGTTGGCACTGCTGGCCGACAAAATAGTCTTGGAAGTCAAGCCAGCCTTGATCGGTAAGCACCTGTGTCGCAACTGCGTCGTTAGTCATGGGAATCAGCTGTTGCTCAACCCCGAGCGCTTGGCACAGCTTTGCAGTGACCTGCTCTAAACTGAGGCCCTGCTCCAAATATTGACGCCTGCGAGTATGTGTCGCGAGGTCACGATCGCCCAATCGAAACCAGGTATCACCGCCAAGCTTGGACATAGCATCCATAAATTGCCACGTTTCATTTGCCAGACCCCAGCCCTGCTCGTCATTATTTAAGCCCGCCAAGGTATACATCACGGTATCGAGATCAGGTGAAACAGGAAAGCCTAAATGACAGAAGTCATCAGCAGTATTGGCAACAATAGTCAGCTGTTTTGGCGACAGTGATCGCGCCAAGCCCAGCGCTAATTTCGCCCCACCAACGCCGCCTGTAAGAGCTAATATATTTGCTTGTTCTATCATTCTATTATCACTAGGCTAACGAAACAGATCGGCTTTTTTATCACGGATCAATGCGCTCGCATCCTGCTCGCTGACTTGCCAATCCCACCCTCGAATAACGACCGCTGGAACCGATTCATCACCCTGCCCCATCAATAGCGAGGCGGCAGATGCCAGCTCGTCTGCGTCAGCCATTTCGGTGACTTCTAGCGGACGACCAAATAAATCAGAGGCGCCGATCGCTGAGCGCAATGACGGCACCCCAGCGCTACCTATCGCAAAACCGGTAATGCCGTTGCGCCAGGCTCGACCCGCACTGTCACTGATGATAATACCTATTTTCAAATCTTGCTGAGCGAAATAATCGGCAAGCTTTTTTGCACTCAAATTCGCATCCGTGGGCAATAGCAAGACCCGCTCTCGGCCCTCAAAATCAGTAATATTAGACCGATCGATACCAGCATTCGCATGCACATAACCACAGCGATGCTCGACAATCATCACCCCTGGACGATGCCTAACCACTTCTTTTGACTCATCTAGAATCAACTGCACTAAACGAGGGTCTTTGTCGACTTTAGCGGCCCAATGTAGCGCCTCGGTAGAGGGCTCAATTTCGTCCAGTAAGGCATAGCGACCTTCAGATTTCGAAATGATTTTTTGTGCGATAACGAGTATATCGCCATCCACCAGCTCGAGTTTAGCCGCCTGTAAAGCAGTATCGAGCAAGGCTGGCAAATCATCGCCAACCTCGACCAAAGGTAATGTTTTCAGTGCGGTTAGAGAAAGGTCCACAGGCGTCAGTCAATTAAGCCTCTGGAATGCCCGTTAAGGCAATACCGGCATGACACTTGTATTGCTTATTGATAAAAATCAGCACCGAGGTGAGCGCTTCAACCGCCGCGGCATTCGCAATTGAACCTCCGTGGTAGCCCTTCATGCCGGCCGCTTCAACAAGTTTGATAACCTCTTCTCGAGCGGCTTTTTTATTGCCGCAGACGATAACATCACAGGTTAAGTCACTGCCCGCTTGTAAATGCACAGCAGCGACATTTTGAAACGCCGATACGACTTGCACGTTTTCACCGACGATCTCCTGAGCGATCTGGCCCGCTGAGCCCTGCTCTGGCAATTGGACACGCGCCACTTTAGGTGGAACTAATGGCACCGTCACATCAATTAAAATTTTCCCCTCAAGCACATCTTTGACCGACTCTAAGGTACTGGCATGGTGGGCAAAAGGAACCGTCATTGCAACGATGTCAGCTGCACTGGCAGCTGCATGATTATCCATCGCCTCGGCAGCAGCGTCTGCAATTCCTCGCTCTTGCATCAAGCCTTGTAAGGCATCGACCGCTTCTTGCGCTTTTTCCTGAGTCCGCGAGCCAATAATGACGCGATAACCTGCCTGCGTCCAACGACGCGCTAAACCCGTCCCAAGATCGCCAGTACCGCCCAAAATGGCAACGGTGGGTAATAAATCACTCATAGCAATTCCTTATTGTAATTGTGTATTAAATCGTCGCCCAACGGCCATCGCTGAACGAAGTGAATGAACCAATGCTGGTTTGTGGTTATTATACGCTGAAATTACCCTTAAAGATGAGTGGCAATAACCGCCACCCTAAAAGGGATATTTTCCTTTTAAATCAAGATCCAGTTACAATAAACTAAATATAGAAAACAAACCGTTCGCTAAAATCAAGCCTGCATCGATTTTAGCATCCGATTAGCATCACGAGTAATGCGAATAGAATTATGGCCAACAACGATAATACGCAAGACAACCCAACCAATACGAGACTTTGCTTCGATAACGCTGTGGTATTGGTGACCGGCGGCGGTAAAGGCGTGGGGCTAGGTATCAGCCTACGCTTTCTTGAGGCTGGTGCTACTGTCTATATTTGCGGTCGTTCAGCGCCAGAATCGCTGCCATCGGCACCGACTCACAACGGCAGTAATGTCGCCCAATTTATTAGCGCCGATGTCCGCGATCTCGACCAGGCACAAGCCATGTTCGATCAAATCAAAACTGAATCAGGGCGTTTAGATGTGTTAGTCAATAATGCCGGTGGCGCACCTCCGGCTGATGCGGCAACGGCATCGCCACGGTTTACTGCATCGATCATTAATCTAAATTTGCTTGCGCCGATTAATCTTGCTCAGATGGCCAATACGCTTATGCAAGATCAGGCCAGTGGCGGCAGTATTATTAATATTGCCAGTGTTAGCGTCATTCGCCCATCGCCGGGCACCGCAGCTTACGGTGCGGCCAAGGCAGGCATGGTCAACTTCTCCTCATCAGTCGCGGTTGAGTGGGCGCCCAAGGTTCGCGTAAATGCGGTTATCGCAGGTTTAGTCAGAACCGAGCAAGCAGAGTTACATTACGGTGATGAAGCCGGCATCGAGGCTGTTGGGCGCACGATCCCTCTGGGTCGTATGGCGCAACCACAAGACATCGGTGATGCCTGTTTATTTTTAGCTTCATCACTGGCAAGCTATGTATCGGGCTCTACGGTAACCGTTCATGGCGGTGGCGAAGCACCCGTCTTTCTTTCCGCCTCTAACGCAAATAACGAGTAAGTCACTTATGTCTCATTCTCCAACCATCGACCTTGCCATGCAGCTAATGGCCTGTCGCTCGGTGACGCCTATCGACGATGGCTGCCAAGATATTATGATCGCTCGGTTACAAGCCATCGGTTTTCGAATTGAACGTTTACGGTTTGATGACGTTGATAATTTTTGGGCGGTACATGGCGACAGCGGTGATATTCTGGCCTTTGCTGGCCATACCGATGTTGTTCCCGCTGGCGACGAAGACCAATGGCAGTACCCGCCTTATCAGCCTCGTGTCGAACAAGGCCTATTATGTGGTCGTGGCGCTGCCGACATGAAAGGCAGCTTAGCCGCGATGGTTACCGCCACCGAGGCTTTTATTTCCGCACACCCAAATCACCCCAACCGCCTGGCTTTTTTAATCACCAGTGATGAAGAAGGCATTGCCATTAATGGTACTGCGAGGGTGATGGACTATTTAGCCGAGCATAACGAAACAATTCGTTGGTGTGTCGTCGGTGAACCCTCTAGCACCGCATTAACAGGCGACACGATTAAAAATGGTCGACGCGGATCACTGGGGCTTAAATTAACTGTCCACGGTGTGCAAGGTCATGTCGCTTACCCCCATTTAGCGGATAATCCCATTTTTAGTTTTTCTCCGGCTCTGGTTGAACTTAATCAAACAGAATGGGATCGAGGGAATGATTTTTTCCCCGCTACGAGCTTTCAAATTTCTAATATACAAGCGGGCACTGGGGCAACGAATGTTATCCCTGGTGACTTACACATTACCGCTAACTTTCGCTTTTCTACCGAACTTACCGTCGATGACATTAAACAACGGCTAACTGCCATTCTTGACCGGCATGGCTTACAGTTTAGTATTGAATGGCATTTGAGCGGACTGCCGTTCATCACAGAGCGTGGTGAATTAATTGATGCCAGCGTGAAGGCCATCGAACAAGTGACTGGCTTGAATGCAGAATTGAGTACCGCTGGCGGCACATCGGACGGACGATTTATTGCACCAACCGGCGCCCAACTGGTGGAACTTGGCCCTGTAAATAAGACTATCCATCGGGTAAATGAACGAGTAAATGCGGCCGAACTCGACCAATTACATGCGATCTATGAAAAAATAATGATCGCATTACTCAGCGACTAATACCGTGATGCGCGCCAGCAAAAGTAAACTGGCAACACTCTTTCGTGATGATCGCCTGCGAATCACGCATTTCGCTATCAGTGGCCTGGTTTTTTTATCAGCTACGCCCTGCTTTACTGGTGCGAAACCAATATAGCACCATCACTGAGGCAGGAGTTGATCTCACTCGCATGTCTTATGATTGGTGGTTTAGCGTTTTGCTGGGCCATGCTGATGCAAATACTGTTTATTTTATCGCGGATCTTAAAGTAAGCGTCACTAAAAAATTAAGCCCAGCGTCGGCACATCAATATTGGCATAATCCATAATGACTTCTCGATCAGCGATTTTAAAATCCCCATCGATCATTAATAATTGATCATTCCGCTGACCGCTGTAGATAAAATTATCACTGCCAGGCCTAGCAAAAAATAAATGAAAGTTGCTCCGCACGCGAATACTTTCATCACCACACTCAAGCAGTTCAACATTACCAATAATACGGCGCGTTCTTGCTGGTGGATTGTCGGCCCAAGAGTTCATCTTATAGGCCCTGTCTACTCGAACAAAAAGGTGGGCATACCCCTCTTCACGAATCGGGCAGCCCAATCCATCGCTACCCTCAAGTTCATTGTCAATTGCAATCATAGCCTCTTCGCCACGCTGACGATTATTGACTAAGGCATTGACTCTTGCAGGCATTACATAGCGAATACTTTCACTCACGAGGGACAGCCACTGCTGATATTGACGCCCGTCTAATAAGCGGGCCTCACGGTAATAGAATTGCTCAATCGCATATTGTCGCTCAATATCAGAGATCATCAACGCTCACCTGTTTGGAACTGGTGATTAAATCACAGCTGTCATTCACTGCCTCTAATGCAGATCGCCATCGTGAAAAAAAAGCACGGGCATAATATTCGTTAGCCGTTACACTGAGCATACCGGGAAGATCGGGGTGCGGCTTTTCCTCTCCCAAACCTAGGCCATAGAAATAGGGTTTATCGTCTGCAAAATCGATGTTACTGCCTAAATACTGTTGCATCCATGCTTCTGAATCTTCTTGTTCAAGAATACCACCCGGACCAAAAAAAGAGCTGTAGTTGGTGCGGAGTATTTTTTTAATCGCATTGGGGGCATCGGCAGGCACCACCGCCCAAGACCAATACTCCACTTTATTCGGTCCTCGAGGATGCGACACTTTGAACGAAGTATTCGACCATAAAAATGATAAATTGGGGTAAACCCCATAGGTTAAGCCTTTCATGCGCGAGCGAATGTCGCCGACACGCTGAGCAGCTTTAGCCTGAATCTCAAATAAATACTCTTGTATTTCAGCGCCGCCTAAAATGGCACCCATACCTTCCATACCCCAAGCCACCTGAGCGTATTCAGTCCCCTCTGGCATTAAACGAAAAGTAGCACCATGACCGGGTTCTGGAACAGCGCTCCAACCCACTGAAAATATTTCTTCATTGGCTTCCGCCGGTATTACTGCACTGTGTAAAAACGGTCCGTGATTGACATCCCCTAACTGATTTTCCATGGGTAACTTCCAGTTAGCATTAATTGTCCAACGATGGGGCGCACCAATAAACTCTATGCCATCATCAAAGCGTTCAAAAAAAGCATCCAAGTAAAACCGCATATCACCAA
>CALCNB010000116.1 GCA_937897785.1 uncultured Cellvibrionales bacterium
CTATTACCACTTACAAAATTGTCAGTGTCGATTTCGCTATCTCTATAATTAAGGGTTGCTTTAATTGTCGGCGCGATAGCTGCCTTTTTTGCTTTGGCATTTTGGTTGGCCGCCTCAGCCACTTGTTCGGCGAGCTTAATTGATAAATTGTTTTCTGCCGCAAAAGCCACCCAGTCTTCGGCTTTATTGGGGGTGGGTTTTTGGGTCACAAAGCCAGCGGCGAGGTTGGATAAATTAGTATGGGCTTGACCTGTCAGTGCAGCAAGATTTTCATAGGCGATACCTAAACCAACTTCTTCTGTCAGACGATTGGCCACAGCTAAATCATACGCAGCCTGCGATTCGTGAACATCGGTGATGGCGATTAAGCCGACATCATAGCGTTGCTGGGTTTGCTCCAACTGTTGCTGAATGGCTTTTTCTTCGGCGAGGGCAGAGGTTAAGTTGTCTTGGCCGCGTAACACATCAAAGTAGGCGTTGGCGGTGCGAATAATTAAGTTTTGTTGATCGATCGCCAACTGTAATTCGTTTTGCTTAGACAGCGCACGACTTTGTTTAAATGAGAAATAGGCCGAGAGATTAAATAAGTTTTGTGACAAGCTAACCGAGTAACTGCGATTTTCAGATTCAGTGGTACTACTTGACTCAGTTAGCCCGCCAGGAATGGTGAAGCTACCAAAGTAAGGCAGGTTGCGATTATCTTCATCGGTTTCCGTGAAGCTTGCCTGCGCACTGATCTGCGGTAATAACTGTGACAGGGCTTTGGCTTTGATTTCTTGGCTGGCATTAAAGCTCGCTTGAGCGGCTTGTAAGGTTGGGTCGTTAATCAATGCCAATTCGTAAATATCCACTAAATTAGCAGCCTGTGCCCAAGGGTTAATGGCAAAGCAGGCAAAGCCACAACTCAGCATGGCGAAGTAACGTTTAAGCAGTGAAATCAAAGGAGCAAATGGCATGAAAAATCCTTACTAAAAATCCGATAGAGTGATTATTTTAACAGACCGATAAGCCAGTCGGCGCCAACAATATTTAAAGTTAAGTGGTAGTAATACTACCGTTTTAGACTAAACCGCTCACATTATACGGGCTGCTAGGCCTTTGTAAGCAATATTGTTACAATTTACCTCTGCCAGCGCTTGCATCAAATATACGACAGTCTTTACCCTTTGGTTTTTAGCAGTAATGGGCGATCCCACGATTCGTAAGTGTCGCCTGCTTGGTTGATGTGAGTCGGTGAACAATCCCTGTAATCAAATATGAGTGATCGTGAAAAAAAAATACCGTTTTGATATTAAAGCTATGATGGCCAATTGTGAGCTCAATTACTTGCGTTTGTGCCAGATTATGCCGTCCCTTAATTTAAAGGGTTTAGATGGGGCGTCGGCTGACCAGCATCTTGAGTCTTGCCCTGCCGAAGATCAGAAGCGTTGTCATATTGATTTAGGCGCAGATAGGTTGGCGCATTTGCAGTTAATGATTACCGAGCGTTGTCGATTTACCACTATGGTTAATTTACATTTGAATATTGAATCAATGTCACAAGCCTGCCAAGCCGCGTGTGTGAACCTATCGATTCGACTCTATCACGATGTGAATATGGCTGAGGTGGTGGCGTGTAATCAGCAACCTAGCCGCTTGGCCAGTTACCAGTACCCCAATGAGCTCATGTTTCAGCCTGATGAAAAAGAGCAGCAAAATCGGTTTCTCGCCGAGTGGTTAAGTCTTACCTTAAAGCAAGGCTTAAGTGAGACGGTCTTTTTAGACACCCAATCTGACTTTGCTTGGCTGGCTTCGGTCGAGGCGTCATCGGCGCAACTACCGCCGGCCAAAGCCAGCAGTGAAGTCGTTTCGCTGGCTCAGAATACCCAGCGGAGTTAGTAATGAGTCTAAATTTATGACCGATATGCCGCCACTTGACCACCTTCAGCTCGGTGCCTTTAGCGCCGACCAAGTCTTGCGTTTAGTCCAAATCACCGATTGTCATTTAGGCGAGCAAAGCGGCGAGCGTTTAGTGGGCATGGATACCGATAGTAGCCTTGACCATGTGCTAACGCTGATTCAAAAGGAGCAACCAGCGGCCCATTTACTCCTCGCCACTGGCGATTTAGCCAACCACGGCTCGGCTGAGGCCTACCTTCGGCTAAAGGCGAAGCTGGCGCCATTAGATTTGCCTAATGCATGGCTAGCCGGCAACCACGATGGCCGCGACTTGATGGTTGATACCGTTGGCAATTCTTTATTGCCTCGAACGGTTCGCGTGGGTCGCTGGCTAATCGTAATGATGGACTCGGCTGTCCCCGGTCAAGTGGGGGGCGAACTGGGTGAGCAAGAGTTAGTGCATTTAGAGCAGGCGTTATCCGCTCACGCCGACGCTGATTACGTGATTGCTTGCCTGCATCACCAGCCGATTCCCATTGGTTGCGACTGGCTTGATGAGCAGCGGCTTGCCGATAGCGATAAATTGTTAGCCATCCTTAGTCGAGAGTCTCGGATGCGGGCAGTGCTATGGGGCCATGTGCATCAAGCGTTTAACGGACAAGATGCACGCTTACCTGGGGTGCAATTGCTATCTGCACCCTCAACGTGCGTTCAATTTGCACCCAATAGCGAAGGCTTTAAGCTCGATCAAGTCGCGCCGGGTTACCGGTGGTTAGATCTTCACCCCAATGGGCATATAGAGACGGCAGTGTCGCGGCTAGAGGGCATCGATTTAGCGGTTGATTATGCATCGCAGGGCTATAAGTGATTGACTGCTTGCGTCTGTTCACTGAGATGATGCGGCCTTGAAGACCATTTTTTATTTACACGGCTACAACAGTTCGCCGCAGTCCCACAAAGCCCAACTTTGCGGCCGTTACTTTCAGCATTGCCAACACGCAGGACAAGCCCTTATCGACTATCAAGTCCCGCAATTGTCCTACGCTCCTGCGCTTGCTATTGCTCAGCTTCAGTCGTTGATTGCCAACGCCGAGCAACCGCTGTTAATTGGCAGCTCGCTGGGCGGTTATTATGCGAATTATTTAGCCCAGCAGTTTGATTGCAAAGCGGTGCTGATCAATCCCGCTATTTACCCCGATCATTTGCTAGTTGACTACCTTGGCCCACAGCGCAATGATTATACGGGTGAAACTTACACGCTCAGTGAACAACATATGATAGAGTTACAGGCGCTAAGTGTTGATGGTATTCGTCAGCCCGAGCAGCGATGGGTACTATTACAAACCGGTGATGAAACACTCGATTATAGTCAGGCCAGTGCGTATTATCGTCGTTGTAAGACGGTGATTGAATACGGTGGCGATCACAGCTTTCAAAATTTTGCGCGATGGCTACCGGCGATTACTGATTTTTTAATCACATAGCAACATTTACTTAACTTGATAGCAGCAGTGAAAAATTATGTCTGAATATAACGCCGATTCAATCGAGGTTTTGACCGGTTTAGAGCCAGTCCGAAAACGACCGGGTATGTATACCGATACCCAACGGCCTAACCATTTAGCCCAGGAAATTATTGATAATTCGGTCGATGAAGCTCTAGCCGGCTATGCCGATACGATTCATGTAGTGGCGCATAAAGACGGCTCTTTATCGGCGGTTGATAATGGTCGTGGCATGCCCGTTGATATTCACCCTGAACATAAAATGTCAGGGGTCGAGCTGATTTTGACTAAGCTTCATTCGGGCGGAAAATTTTCTAACAAAAATTATCAATTTTCAGGTGGCTTACATGGTGTTGGCGTTTCGGTAGTTAATGCTTTATCGACTAAGTTAGAAGTTGATATTAAACGTGATGCCAAGCAATTTAATATTGCCTTTGGCGATGGCAAGTTGAAAAGTAAATTGAAGCAAACTGGCACCGTCGGTCAAAGGAATACTGGTACCGCGGTCCGATTTTGGCCCGATAAACAGTACTTTGATTCAGTCAAATTTTCTATTCGACGCTTGCACCATGTGCTGCGAGCGAAAGCCGTGCTCTGCCCAGGTTTACGCATTACTTTTCTCGATGAGCAAAGCGGCGAGAAGGAAGAGTGGTTTTATGAAGATGGCTTAAAGGATTATATTTTATCGGCTACGCAGGGGTGGCCAGTATTACCCGAATTGCCTTTCATGGGCAGCTTTAGTGGTGAGACAGAAGCGGTTGATTGGGCTGTGCAGTGGTTACCTGAGGGAGGCGATATCGTCGCTGAAAGTTATGTTAATTTAATTCCCACGGCGCAGGGTGGTACGCATGTGAATGGCTTGCGCACTGGTATGTTAGATGCGATCCGCGAGTATTGTGAATTTAGAAATCTACTGCCTAAAGGACTTAAGTTAACAGCAGACGATATCTGGGATCGCTGCAGTTATGTCTTGTCTGCAAAATTAGCAGACCCTCAATTTTCAGGCCAAACGAAAGAGCGCTTGTCATCGCGAGAATGCGCTCCGTTTATTTCTGGGGTCGCTAAAGATGCGCTAGGCCTATGGTTGAATCAACACACAGAGGAAGCTGACTTAATCGCTGAGCTAGCCATTAATAGCGCGCAAGCACGATCAAGAAAAGCTAAAAAAGTAGCCCGTAAGCGAATTGTTCAAGGGCCTGCTCTGCCCGGAAAATTAGCCGATTGCTCGAGTGACGATCCAGAGTTAGGTGAATTATTTTTAGTCGAAGGGGATTCGGCAGGCGGCTCCGCTAAGCAGGCGCGCGATAGAAGCTTCCAGGCTATTTTGCCCTTGCGGGGTAAAATTTTAAATGCGTGGGAGGTTGATTCACAGGAAATACTGGCCTCCGACGAAATTCATAATATTGCTGTTGCGATGGGCATTGATCCTGCCTCTAACGATTTGTCCGGTCTTCGTTACCATAAGATTTGTATTCTTGCCGACGCTGATTCTGACGGACTACATATTGCTACTTTAATTTGCGCACTGTTTATGCGTCATTTTCGACCGCTGGTTGCTGCGGGTCATGTGTATGTCGCCATGCCGCCCCTGTACCGGATCGATATTGGCGACAACGTCTACTATGCCCTTGACGACGCTGAAAAAACCGGCATTCTCGATCGTATTAAAGCCGAGAAAAAACGAGGCAAGGTTAACGTTCAGCGTTTTAAGGGCTTGGGTGAAATGAATCCCTTACAGTTGCGTGAAACTACCATGGATAAAGATACCCGTCGTTTAGTGCAGCTAACCGCGGGGGCCGGTGATGGCACCGAGACATTGCTCGATATGCTTTTGGCCAAGAAACGCGCCCCTGATAGGAAGAAGTGGTTAGAGGCTAAAGGTGACCTTGCTGAAGTCGTGTAGGGTTGTCGCCCAACCTTTGGTCTAAACACTTATTAAGTATGACTGCGGTTTTTTTCGGGTAGAGTAATAATCTGTCATTCTTAAAGGCGGATCATACTAAGTGTCATCACATCAAGCCTCAGAAGTCTTAACCGCCTTGGTTATTGGCGGCACTGGACCCACCGGACATTTTATTGTTAACGGCTTATTGGCCCGTGGTTATCGAGTGGCCATCTTACATACTGGCAATCATGAAGTGGCTGAAATCCCTTCTAGCGTCGAACATATTCATACTGACCCCTACGATCAAAATTGCTTAACCGATGCCTTAGCCGAACGGCGGTTCACTTTGTGCATCGCCGCCTACGGTCGCTTGCGCGTCATTGCCGAGTTAATGCGTGAGCGTTGCGACGCCTTTATTTCGATTGGCGGACAACCTTGCTATTTAGGGTATATGAACCCTCGTGTGCATGTGCCCGAAGGCTTAGTCGTACCAACGGATGAGCAGGCTGAATTGGTGTCAACGGTAGAGCAGGACGAAAAAGGTTACCGTATTGTCAAAACTGAACGTGCAGTATTTGAAGCCTTACCGCATGCGACGCATTTTCGCTACCCGATTGTTTATGGGCCTTATCAGGCGTTGCCCAGAGAGTGGTGTATTGTCAAACGTATTATTGATAAGCGACCGCACATTATTTTACCTGACGATGGTTTGTCGTTACTTAGCATGGGTTATGCAGAGAATTTAGCCCATGCGATTTTATTAGCTGTGGATCAACCGGAGGCGGCTCGCGGCCAAATTTTTAATTGCGGTGACAGTCAAACCTTAACGCTACGTCAGATGGTCGAAGTGATCGCTGAAGGCTTAGCTCATCAATGGCGTATTGTTTCAATGCCCTATGAATTGGCAAGATCGGCTAAGCCTTTAATGATGCAGCCGACAACCACGCATCGACTGATGGATATCAGTAAGCTACAGCAACGATTGGCTTATGCCGATAAAGTGACGCCTCAACAGGGATTAATAAAAACCGCGCATTGGCTTCTTAAAAATCCCTTCGTAGCCGATGACTGGCAGGTTAAAGCCTTGCAAGACCCATTTGATTATTGCGCTGAAGATCAGTTGATTAAGGCTTGGGATGCTGCAATGACGACCATTAATCCCGTTAAGTTTAACCCAGAGCCGGACTATACCATGGCCTACAGTGGTCCAGGTGGTCGGCCGCGATCGAATAAACAATTTACTGAATAAACTAGCCGAGGAAAGTTTATGGATACTAGTCAAGGGCCACTTCAAGGCATTAAAGTGCTCGATTTATCGACCGCCATAGCGGCTCCTTTTGGCAGCGCCATGATGGCCGACCAAGGGGCAGAAGTCATTAAGGTTGAAGCACCAGGGATTGGGGATGTGATGCGTTATATCGGCTCAAGCTGCCGTGGTGTCACTGCTATGTTTCATATGGCGAATCGCGGTAAGCGGGGTTTAGCGATTGACTTAAAGCAGGAAAAAGGTCTTGCCGTTTTTTTAAAACTGGTCGCTGATGCGGATGTGGTCATACATAATTTTAGAGTCGGTGTCGTTGAACGCTTAGGCATTAGTTATGATGATTTAATTGCAATTAACCCTGAGCTTATTTATATCTCGGTTTACGGCTTTGGTCATCAAGGCCCTGATGCTCATCGCCGCGCCTATGATAATGTGGTGCAGGCTTTTTCCGGCGTCACTTATAACCAAGCTGATGCTGAGACGGGTGAGCCAATGCAATGTTATCAAGCGATTGCTGACAAGATGACGGGTATGAATGTATCAATGGCCGCCAGTTCGGCATTGTTCGCCAGAGCGATGGGTCGCGGCGGCCAGCATATCCGATTAAATATGGTGGATAGCATGGTGCATTTTTTATGGATGGATGTCTCTGAAAAAGCGACTTTTTTAGAGCCTGAGGCAGAGTTAGGTCAACAGGTTGCCAAGGGCGTTAAGCTGATGAAGTTCGCTAACGGTTATGGGCAGTCGGCACCGGTATCCGATGTTGAGTTTCATGGGCTCTGCGCCGCATTTGATGTTGATTCGCATGCTGAGCCTCGCGTTGAAACTATTATCGATCGGGCAGCAAATAAAGAGGTGGTGGCAGAGGTAATACAAAAAGTCTATGCCAATGCGGCAAAGATCGATGTGGATGAAGCGATTGCTGCCATGATCGCTAACGACGTGCCCTGCGCTAAAGCCATGGATATTAAAGATTTGCCTGAGCATCCGCAGATGATTGCTAACGGTACCTTTGTTAGCAGTGAGCATCCTATTGCGGGCAAGATTCGTGAGCCGCGCATGGCGGCACAATTTGAAGGCACACCAGCGGGAGTGGGGTTTTCTAGCCCATCGGTTGGTCAACACAATGATGAAATCATGCATGAGCTGGGTTTGGCTGAGGATATTGAAGCGCTACGTGCGGCAGGTATATTAAGCTAAGCATCAACCATTGAATGTTGAACAATATAAAAAGGAAGAAACACAATGAAATATATTTTTACACTGTTAACGCTGACTTTTTTATTAGCCTGTGGAGATTCTATCGATCCGGCAGATCAGCGTGTCAGACCTATCGATGTTGCTTCCGATCAGAGAGAAGCCTACCGTAAGCTGGCAATGGACGGTGCCGAAAACTTTCGCGATTTAGGCGGGTATCAAACGCATGATGGCAAAACCGTTAAGTGGGGCATGTTATATCGCTCAGACAGTTTGGCCGACTTAAGCGATCAAGACCTAGCGTTTATACAACGTTTGAATGTGAAACAGATAGTCGACTTTCGTACCCCGTTTGAAAAAGCCGAAGACCCCGATCGTATTCCCGCTGGCATTCAATACGTGGAACGTGAAATTGATGTCGAGGGCACTGCAGTTAAAGAATTATTTGATAAGATTTCTTCGGGTGATATTGACGATTTAAATGCGATTGAGTTGATGGAAAACGCGAACCGTGCCTTTGTCTCTTCACAGCAACCCGTTTATGGTCCATATTTAAAAAGTTTGCTCGATGACAAAAATATCCCGAGCGTGGCCCATTGCACAGGTGGCAAAGACCGAGCAGGTTTTGGCGCCGCGATCACCTTATTAGCTTTAGGTGTGCCAGAAGAAACCGTCATTAATGATTTTATGTTAACCAACGTTTATACCGAAGACAAAATCAATAAATACATTTGGATGATTCGGCTGGGCTCTTTATTTAGAACCGATCCCGAAAAAATACGCCCCTTACTGGGCGTTGAGCGTAGTTTTATCGTAGCGGCGCTCGATCAAATGAAAACAGAATACGGCTCTATTGATAATTATTTTCGACAAGGTTTGGGCTTAAGCGATGACGAACTGCTTCGTTTGCGTGAAAAATTTTTAGAGGGCTAGCGTAAAGAAGAGACTTTAGCGATAATAAAAGAGTCGGCTGGCTGAACAAAATATCTAAAAAAAGGTATACTTGATAAAGCTTAATCACAGGCCTATAAATTTATCTCGGAAGCTTTTTTGCTATGAATCAATCCGCTGCAACGAATAAGACTTTGCAAAATGCCGAGCTGATATGCCGCGATGCCGGTGTGAGGTTGACAGTAAAACGTAAAAGAGCATTGGCCCTGCTATTAGAGGCGCCATCACCGGTATCGGCCTATGAGTTGATCGACTTGTATCATGCGCGATACAGTGAGTCGCTTACCGCGATGTCGGCCTATCGCATGCTGAATTTTCTGGTTGAAGAAACGCTTGCTCACCGATTAAATTCGGTTAATAAATACACGGCTTGCGAGCACATCAACTGCAATCATGCGCACGATTTACCTCAATTTCTTATTTGTGATAATTGCCAGTCAGTGTCCGAGGCCGGTATCCAAAAGCATACTTTGGACCAGTTGAGGGCTGATATTCGAAAATCTGGTTTTTCAATGGATAATCAACAGCTTGAGTTACACGGTTTGTGTAATAAGTGTCAATAATAAGCAATTTTTCCCGCTGATTTTCGTCAATATATTTTCCTTTAGCCTAGCTTCTCAGTCTCTAGCCCCCCAAACTTAATGCATGGGTGTTGAATTTAAGATTCGTAAAGATCAATAATCAATCAATTTGTGCTTGAATTACCCAAATGATATGTTGTATCATTATCATCAGTGACATTTGACGATAACTATTAATCTTGATCCATAAAAAAAATCTGGAGGATCAACAAAATGAAAAATTTATTTCTATTAGGCCTGTTTTCTGTATTGGCCTTTTCAGTAAATGCTGAAGAAGACGATCATGATCACGGTGCGCATGGCGGCGATGTGATTTCTGAAGCTGAGTCAGGCTTTGAAATACACGTTGAAACAGGCGAAGCTTTAGGTGGCGAAGCTAAATTATTTGAAGCAGACTTTGGTGATTTCGAGCTTGGTGCATACGGGACAGATGAGCCTGGATTTATCCTAGAAGATGGCCCATTTGGGGCATATAATTACCTTGCTTACAATATGCAAAGCAACCTCAAAGAATGGGATGGCTCCAGCTGGACTGCCTCAACTAACAGTTTACTTACACTTGAAAGCCATGATTATGGAGTGCAACCTTTTTCTTTGGGTCTAATTGGCATGTCAGATGATGAAGGTGGTGTTCATGAGCACCTTGAATTTTTCATTGATCCCAATGCTTCAGCTCAAGCTTTTTTAATTGAATTCTACCTATGGCTGCTGAAAACTCATTCATATAGTAATTATTTCCTAATTCTGAAATTTCATATGAATTAAAATTTCTATTTTTTATTCCACACCATCTTCTTTCTTGTAATTTGTTCTTCATTTTATTAGATTTTTTATCATTGATTGCAATTATACCTCCTGTTGGCATGGCTATA
>CALCNB010000117.1 GCA_937897785.1 uncultured Cellvibrionales bacterium
CGACCGACGCCGGCCATACCACAGGCCACAATCCTAGAGCGTGGTGATTTAAATAACCAAGGGATATCGCTGATATATTGGAGCATCAGTTTAATGGCGAGTTTGATCCAACCAGGTGCGCGAGCCGCTAACGTTCCAGCCTCGACCTGATTATAAGCCACACGGTTAAACAACCACATCATATGGTGGGTATTGCGGAGTTTTTTCCAGTCTTCACCTAAGTCAGACAGATTTAATTTTGCCGGTTCCATGGAGCGGTGCCCGCCACGTGCGCCTGGTGCGTCAGAGTAGTAGTCGGGGTAATAGGCCAGTGATTCATAGCGAACCCGGGTGTGATCGTGCAGAAAATCGACCATATTCGGTCCTTCTGCTAAATAGACGTCAATTAAGTCCTCTGGGACGGTGCCAGTTGGGATGACACTGGATAAATAGCTTTTGGCATCCGCGATTGAATCTTCAGTGCCCGCTTCTAAAGCGTAGCGATTGCAAGGAATCCATACGCCACCGCCTGAAATAGAGCTGGAACCACCAAACTGGTCTTCTTTCTCGATGACCAATACGTCTTTAACACCCATCTCATGGCTGCAAAGAGCGGCCGTGAGCGCGCCATTTCCAGAGCCGACCACTAAAATATCGACACTTTTGTCCCAGTTGATGGTGGATGCATTTTCTGCCATGGTATTCTTTCCTGCGTATGGATTCGATTGAAATTAAGTACAGCGATATTTTACGTCACTACCCCCTTATTGTAGAGCAATGGTTAAGGGAATGTAATTGACCAAGAGGGTCTACCCGCGATAAATCACAGGATATAATTGAACTCTATCTTATGATCGGCCCACGATTATTGTACGACTACTTTTTAATGACGAAACGGGCAATCATTACGGTAGCACTGACTTATTTTGGAGTGTTAACTATGAGCGGAATGACCACCACTAAGCCACCTGAAGGTGCATATGCGACCTTAGCAAACGGACGAACAATTCATTACCTTGACCAAGGGGAGGGGCCGGTGCTGGTTTTTTTACATGGCAGTGGTGCAGGCGCAAGCGGTCACAGTAATTTCAAGTTTAATTACCCCTATTTTTCTCAAGCCGGCTTCCGGGTGATTGTGCCTGACTTGATTGGCTATGGTTATTCAGATAAGCCAGATGATGTTGAGTACCCCTTGGCTTTTTTTGCAGAAAATGTTCGTCAGTTACTTTCACATTTAGCCATTGAAGAGATTGCTATGGTTGGTAATTCACTCGGTGGCGCAATCGCTTTACATTTAGCTTTAGCCGAGCCTAAGCTGATTTCGAAGCTACTTTTAATGGCGCCAGGTGGCATAGAAGAGCAAGCGGCTTACGGGGCAATGCCTGGCATGCAAATATTTTTTGATACCTTTGCCGGTCAGCCTAGCCGAGAGAACTTACAACAGTTTCTGAGTCAGGCTTTAGTGCATAATCAAGAATTTGTCGATGAGCAACTGATTGATGAGCGTTGGCATGTGTTTCAACAGCAAAATCCTCAAGCCGTTGCAACGATGCAGGTACCTAATATGTCGGCACGGTTATCTGAGCTGAAAATGCCGGTTATGGTGATGTGGGGACTTAACGAAAAGATTATGCCTGAAACCGGAATTAATATTTTGGCGAAAGCTATCGATGATATAAAGGTCATTTTAGTGTCTAATTGCGGTCACTGGGTGATGGTTGAGCATGCCGATTTCTTCAATCGCACCTTGGAAGACTTTTTAGAGCATTAGTTTGAATGCTTAGTATTGATTTTAATTGAAAAAGACATTCATTATGAAAAAAGAACAGCAAGAATTCCATGGTGACGCGCTTTATCGCGCCTTACGTGAGCAGACAACCTTGGCGCCTCTGACCGACCGCGAAGCCGATATTACAATTGATGATGCCTACTATATTTCACTGCGCATGTTAGAGAACCGTTTGGCAGATGGCGAAGTGGTGGTGGGTAAAAAGATCGGCGTCACCAGTGCAGCGGTTCAAGAAATGTTAGGAGTTTTTCAGCCTGACTTTGGCTTTTTGACTGATGTTATGCAGTATGAAAATAATGCAACGGTATCGATTTCAGGCACAATGATACAGCCGCGAGCGGAAGGTGAAATAGGTTTTCGATTGAAGCGCGATCTGGTGGGTCCGGGCATTACTGAGCAAGATGTATTGGACGCGACTGAATCAATTATGCCTTGCTTTGAAATTGTCGATTCGCGCATTGATGATTGGAAGATTAAAATTCAAGATACGGTGGCCGATAATGCATCTTGTGGTGTATTTGTATTGGGCGATCAAGAATGCGACCCTAATGATTTTGACTTGCCCAATTTATCGATGAGAGTATATAAAAATGACCAGCTTATCAGTGAAGGAAAAGGCTCGGCGGTACAGGGCAATCCACTTACCGCTGTCGCTTGGTTAGCCAATACACTGGGTCAATATAATATTCCGTTTAAAGCGGGTGAGGTGATTCTTTCAGGTTCATTGGTGCCGTTAGAGCCTGTAGTAGCAGGCGATAAAATGCATTTAGTCATTGATGGCTTTGGTGAAGCGACAGTTAGCTTTAGCGAATAATTCAACCCTTAATCTAGGATAAGCTATTTAAAATAAACAGTAATCACAGGAGTCGAACCGTTATGTCAGAACAAGAAACGCTTAGTTTTACTGGCGGCTGTTATTGCGGTGAATTACGTTATAAGGCCTCTGGTACAGTGTTATTTAAAGCACTCTGTCACTGTGAATATTGTCAGATCTTTTCGGGGGGTATGGCTGCATTGTTGATTGGCATGCCCGCTGACGGCTTTTATTATTCGCAGGGCGAGGCAAAGAAAAGTATCAATCAATACAGTGATAGCCCTTCATATCGGTCGTTTTGCCCAAACTGCGGGACACATATTTATGCAGCTAGTGATATGAGTCCAGGCGTTGTATCGATTAAAGTGGGATCAATGGATGATCGTTCGCTTTATGGCGGACCAAATATGGCGCTGCAATGCCACGATCGTCAACCCTATCATTTTGTTGATCCTGAGCTTCCCTGTCACGACCAATGGCCTTGGACTGAGTAGTTGGATAACGGACTTACGCTTTCATCGGAGCTAAAGTATCTCGCTAAGTCAAAGGATTTCTATGAGTCATTAACTGCTGGTATCAATGGGTCACAGCTTCGTCTGCGAATAAGAATGATTTCTGGGATTATCTAACCAATCGATCTATCTATCTGATCTGCAATACAGTTATCCGTGAATATTGTTATGCTGTAGACGCAAAATAATAAAACGGTCAATGCCTCTCATTATGTTGAATAATTTTTTAATTAATATTCGTTTTTGGTCGCCGGCCTTAGGCGCGCTTATTTGTTTAGCTTTTTCTCTAGGCTTTATGGGTATCTTTGGCTTTTTTATTGAGCCAATTGCCACCGATTTTTCTATTAGTCGCGGCCTAGTCACATCAGCGCCGGTATTACTTATTTTAGTGCCGGCATTGATCGGCCCTATCATTGGACGTCTGGCCGATTCCTTTTCAGCCCGCAGCTTAATGGCATTCGGTATTGGTTTTTCGACTCTGTCACTGTTTGCTATTTCAGCGTCTCATTCAGTGGTGACGCTTGCGCTCTGGTTTACTTTATTTGTCGTTGGCATGTCGTTTTGTGGTCCGATTGTTATTAATGCTTTTTTAATCAAGTGGTATGCGGATCGATCGGGTAGGGCGTTGGCCATTTCTGCCATGGGTGCTAGTTTGGCGACAGTGACTTTACCCAATTGGGTGGCTTATTTAATGCAAGACTCGACATGGCGTGAGTCTTTAGCGCAGATGAGCCTAAGTATTTTTGCCGTTGTCA
>CALCNB010000118.1 GCA_937897785.1 uncultured Cellvibrionales bacterium
CTGACCGACACAACCAGCCCGGCGCCTTTACTGCGCTGATCGGCTGGGAGTACTCGCTTATTCCGGGTGGCGCTAACCTGCACCGTATCGTGATGTCTGATATTGGCGCGGCAGAGGCGCAAACCTTTGCGCCCTTCGGTTTTGATGATAGCTCGTTTCCCAGTGATTTGTGGGCGTGGTTGGAGCGCACTAGTGCGTCTACGGGGGGCAATTTTATTGCGATTCCTCACAATTCAAATATATCCAAGGGCTCCATGTTCGATATCCGCGATATACGTGGTAACGAGATTGACAAAGACTATGCGCAAATTCGCCGGTACTGGGAGCCAGTTGTCGAGATTACGCAAATAAAAGGAGACTCAGAGACGCATCCGGTTCTCTCGCCAGAAGATTCTTTCAGTGATTTCGAGACCTACCCCTACTATATCCAGCGAGAATGGACAGACTATGTGCCAAAAGAAGGAGACTACATTCGCAGTGCTTTGCGGACCGGTCTCAGCATACAGTCTTCGGTAGGGGTGAACCCTTTCCAATTCGGAGTGATTGGTTCGACTGACGCACATACGGCATTACCCTCGGCGGAAGAGGATAATTTTCACGGTAAGATGGCAAGGGATGGTACGCCAGAGAGAAAGCTAATAAATCCTGATCGCCCTGATGCGACAAGCGGCTGGGCGATGGCAGCTCAGGGGTTGGCGGCAGTCTGGGCAGATTACAATGATCGCTCCTCAATCATGCAGGCATTTAAGCGCCGTGAGGTTTATGCCACCAGTGGACCGCGTATCTATTTACGAGTGTTTGGCGGCTGGGATTTCAACAAGCGAGACCTCAATCATAAACGCTATCCTGAAAATGGCTATGGCAAGGGAGTGCCAATGGGTGGCGATCTTTTTGGCTCAAAAGAAAATCAAAGTTCTCCACAGTTCTTAGTCGCCGCACAAAAAGACCCGTTCCCTGAAAATTCCACCGCTACCGATATTCAACGAATACAAATCATTAAGGGATGGGTCGACAGTCAAGGCCAGTCGCATGAAAAGGTTTATGATGTGGCAGGCAATGCCAATAACGGCGCAACGGTTAATCGCAGCAGTTGTGCCGCTGAAGGTGCTGGACTCAAAAATGCCTGTACTGTTTGGCAAGACCCAAATTTTAACCCTTCTGAAGACGCTTTTTACTATGTTAGACTCATCGAAAATCCAAGTTGCCGCTGGTCAACCTTGCAATGTAAAGCCGCAGGTGTTGACCCGTTCAGCGAAAACTGTGTAACACAGGCAGCAGAAAAAACAGCTGCACTTCATGAAAACGGCGCACGCGGTGAGATTTATGAAAAATGCTGTACCGACCCAGCTAAAGAAAGTTTTTATTCGCCGATCATTCAAGAGCGCGCTTGGAGTTCACCGATCTGGTATACCCATTAAGATAAAATGGAATTGTCAATAAAAGTCCAATCAGCTGGGCTTGTTATAAAGTTCGGCTGTAGCTTGGCTCATCATGTTGACTAATTGCTCTCGCGATAATTGATTAAAAGCATCGGCCGATGCTCTATTAACATCACCGACGATATGAATAGGGCCATTTTCGAGATTATCTAAGCCTTCTTTTGCTACTGCAGAGCTGCTCATAAATACGGGCAAACCCTCTTCATTTTTTTGACCAATGTCAAAACCAGAAGCCGCCATCGCAGGCGTTGCAGTGGCACCCGCAATTAAGCCTAATACATTAATATTGTCAGCTTTTAACTCATGCCAGAGCGATTGAGCAAAAACAATATCAAAAGATTTAGTCGCGGCATAAGTAGTAATATAAGAGCCACCCGCCAATGCCGCCATGGAGGATAAAAAAATCATCCCACCGCGCTGACGGTCACGCATTAGTCGGCCAAAATGATGTGCTAGCAACACAGGTCCATGACAATTTAAATTAACCAAATCAATGGCACTCTCAACCGACTGATCAAGAAAAAAATCTGCGCCATGAACCGCACCTGCGTTATACACTAACAAGCCAATATCAATATCAGTAGTAGCCTGGATAATTGAGGAGAAACTATCTTCATGGCTCAAGTCGGCGCTAATACAGCGTAGATCTACCGCAGATTGTCGGCGAATCACGCTGCGAGCATCCGATAATTTCTGCTCATTTCGTGACACCAGCACTAAATTAACACCCTGCTTAGCCAACAGCTCAGCAAAGGCTAAACCAATACCTTCTGAGCCGCCTGCAACGATCGCCCAAGGGCCGTACTGCTGTTTAAAGGAGGCTTGCGAGCTTAACATAGAAATCACCCTTGCCATTCAGGCGTATAAGCTTGTATTAAAATAGATGACGGATCATCACGCTAGCTACGAGGCCAATGATAAGCCTTACGCTTTGCCGCATCCACTGAATCTCGTTGATCAGTATTAGACGGTGGTCGCAACTCCTGCTGCAAACCTTGTAAAAAATTACGAATGACTTGATCTTTACATTGACGATGATGTTTATGATCAGGCTTACG
Source organism: uncultured Cellvibrionales bacterium (assembly GCA_937897785.1). Taxonomy (GTDB): domain Bacteria; phylum Pseudomonadota; class Gammaproteobacteria; order Pseudomonadales; family UBA7434; genus UBA7434. The sequence continues at coordinate 2,498 of CALCNB010000118.1, forward strand.
AAAAAAAGCACTCAGCTCATGTTGACTTAAACGAAATCCCGCCAGACTTAAAACGCGTAATACATCCTCAGCCTGAAACGCTAAAGCAATCTTTAATTTTTTTAAAATGATATTATTATTGAGTTTTTTCTCAGCCATGGGCATTGGACCCTCTCGCTTCCCTCGCAACTCAATGATCAAACCATTTAAAAAACTGGCCAAAGTCAAATCATTACAATTTAAAAAATCTTCGGCATCGTCTTTTTTAAGCCAAGCACTGACTTGTTCGCGATTAACAGGCAAATCAGCTTGATGAAAAATCGCTATCATCTTAGTGTCATTAAAATCGAATACGTAGCGTAATCGTCGCAAAATATCATTATTTTTCATAGGCAGCCTGTGTAAAATCTAGAAATATGATCTTACGATAAACGGAGACAAAAAAATCACTTGTTTTGCGTATTTTGCTAGGTGCAGTCCGTCATTAGCCCATAAAAAGATGAAGGCTTATTCAGAGGTGACATAAAAAAGCCTAATCGAGTAATGATTAAGCGCCTTTTATCGCTGCTAAATCATTTATGTGTCTGCTTGCAAATATCCATCAATGGCTGAATAAACTGTACGGGATGACTTTCATGAGTCGCTACCGCTGGGTCTAAATCAAGCATATGAACCAGCTTACGCTCCATAATGATTGCAAACCTAACGATGGTGAAAAGCTCATAATAGGCAACATTTTTAATCGGCAGACCGGTAATCTCGTGCCATTCTTGATAGGCATCGGCGTAGTCTGGAATACCGGTCATTTTCTCAGTGCCTAAGCCAACCGAATTACAGTGGTCTATCCAAAACCACCAAGTTAAATCGCAAAGAGGATCGCCTATACAGGCAATTTCCCAATCTATCATCGCGATCGGTTGTAAATCCTTCCAAATAACATTACCGGGACGAGAGTCACCCCAGACTAATCGACGAGGACCATCGGTTGGTAAATTGTCTTTTAAATATTGCCAAGCCTCTAAAATTATTGGGTCTGCTTTTTCACGCATACCCTGCTTCATCATCCCCTCATAACGGGTAATTTCATGAGCTAAGGGCGACTGGTCGGCCGGTGATTCCTCTAAACTCGGTAAGTCGTACTGACGAATATCAATTTGGTGTATCTTCGCCATGGTGGTCAAACCATTATGCCACATGGTCGCTCTCTCTTCCGTAGTAAGCTCACTAACCCAGCTACCAAAAGCCATTGGTGGATTATCCGGCGGAACAATGCCATCAACGAAATCCATCACATAGAAGTCGCTGCCTAATAAACTGCTGTCTGGCTCATAACCGACTAAGCTTGGCGCCGGTATACCCTCTTTGTTCATTACTTCCATCAATTGGTACTGCAGTTTCAAATCATGAGTCTCAAATACCTGACTGATAATCGGGGCCATTCGCAACACAAACCGTTCATGCCGGGCACGGCCAGCTTCTTGCCAATTGGCCTCCATAATTAAGGTCACACTGCTCTCGCCGCTAAATTCAGGAAAATTTAACTCGCCCAACGTAAAGTCTTCGACGTTAGGAATACGACTTGCCAACCACCCTTCTAGCTTTTGACGGATTTCCTCTAAATCACCAATCTCTTGCTTTGCCATTTTCTAATACCTGTTTATTAAATTTGATTATATAAAAGAAGGCTATTCATACACCGTGTTTTCATAACGCCAAAGCCCATCTTTTGAGTTTAAGCGGTGTCGAGGGCCCAGCACTTCAGGGTTTGTTTCTTGATAACCGGCATCACCCTGATATAGGAATGTGAACTGTCCAGCAGCTGGACTATCAGCTTCAGCCACGTGCACACGTGGGTAAAAAACCACGGGGGGTCGGTCATGGTAATAATTTATCACCGAATCTACAGCCTCATAACGAGCAAGCTCTGTGATAGTCACAATCGTTGGCGGCAATAAGGCCATACTTTTATCTTCAACCTTCGCTAATACCTCTGCTGGACTCAACCATTGCGACTCGTGAATTTCGCTGCCATCAATTTTCACCTGGTCGGCAACCGCCTCACTAACCTTGATAATAAAAAACCAGGTTGAAAAACGTTTTTTCATCAACGGTGGGGCAACCCAATGCGCAAGATAAACCAATTGATCGGCGTCAATCGCTAAGCCAGTCTCTTCATACGTTTCTCGAACAGCAGCGACTTTTGCGGCTGCAAACTCGCCTTCAGGCCGTTGACTTGAGATCTCAAAATCTGAAGCAACAGTGACATCAGGATAATCAGCCGCATCGATACGACCGCCAGGAAAGACCCAGTTACCACCGGCAAAACGCAGTGCACTGTTGCGTCTCAATAGCAAGGTTTGCATGCCAGAATTACCCTGACGGACAAGGACCACCGTAGCTGCAGGTAGCAATTTATCGGAATCATTTGCCATACAATCAAAACCTCAGGAATGTGAACTGTGCGTCTCGTTAACGTACCTCATAAGCACATAATTTAAGTATACAAGCTGAATAAAATCATAATCTTGCGATCAAGTAACAAAACAAACCTTATCGCAAATAAGCAAGGGGGTTCGCAATTAAGCCAGTAAAAGTCAGTGTAATGCCATCAACAATGAAGACTTTTGCCAAAGACCATTACATTTTGTTACAAATTATCACCATGTTGCGATAATTTATACACCTTTCATAGCTATAGTTAACCCAAGTCCAACCATTATAGGAAGACCACCATGAATCCTCTCAGCCAATACTTCGCCGTTACGATAATAGCGACATTAGTCTCTGTCAGCGCAACGGCTCAGACCGTCGACATCCCTACAGAAACTATCAGCGAATCGGTAGCAACCGCCACTGAAACAGCCAATGTTGCCGCTGAGACTGCTACAGCAGCGGCCGAAGCGGCCAATGCGGCTAAAGAGGCAGCACTA
>CALCNB010000119.1 GCA_937897785.1 uncultured Cellvibrionales bacterium
AATCTATGAATCCCCATCAACTACCCATTAATTAAGCTTAGGTAATGTGGCCGTTTTTTTGCAAGCTTTAGAAGTAATATTTCATTATTGATAAAAAATCATTACTGCATCTCAACCATTAATTAACCCCTATTTTATAAAAGAAAATTAATAGACAATGGATTTAAAAAACCTCGATATTTACAATCCCGAACATTACGTCAATGACGTGCCACATGAGGCCTTTGCCACATTACGAAAAGAGTCGCCTGTACACTGGCACGAGCATCCGGATGGCGGTGGCTATTGGGTAGTGAGTCGTCACGAAGATGTGGTCGCCGTATCAAAGGACTTTAATACATTTTCTGCTCAGCGCGGTTTTGTTATTGTCGATGATCTGCCTGAAGATATTCTTAAACAAGCACAGGGACAATTATTAGGCATGGATCCGCCAAACCATGGTCCTATTAGACGCGCAGTGGTGAAACGCTTTACCAAAAAGTTACTTGCCGAACTTGAACCTAAAATACGAAAAATAACCACCGATATTCTCGATCAAGTCGATCGTCGATTTGAAAACGATGAACTGTCCTGCGAGTTTGTTGACGACTTAGCAGGCGAATTACCCACGTCAGTGATCGGTTCACTGCTTGGTGTGCCTCGCGATATGTGGCCTCAATTGCGACGTTGGTCTGATTTTCAAACCTCCGCCAGCGACCCCGATATTGGCGGCACGGAAGAAGAAACTCAAAATGCGAGCATTGAAATGGGCGCTTACGGCTACCAGCTGGCAATGGAACGAAAAGATGGCGGCGGCGATGACCTCATTTCTCTGCTCATTAATGTAGAGATTGAAGGCCATAAAGTCACAGAAAGTGAATTTGCATCCTTGTTTGTGCAAATTACAGTGGCTGGCAATGAGACTACACGCGGGTTACTGGCTGGCGGTATGCTGGAATTGATTAAGCACCCCCATTTTTATAAAGAACTGGAATCCGATCCTAGCCAATTACCCCAAGCCATTGAAGAGATGTTACGCTGGACATGTCCACTGCACTATTTTCGTCGAACAGCAACCTGTGATACAGAAATAGGTGGTCAAAAAATCAAGGAAAATGACCGAGTCGTTATGATGTATTCATCCGCTAATTTTGATGAAACCGTTTTTTCCCAACCCATGGAATTTGATATTCACCGCGAGCACAACCCCCACCTTGGGTTTGGTTATGGTATCCACTTATGCCTAGGCGCCAATTTAGCTCGCTTAGAAACCCGTATCTTTTTTGAGGAGTTTTTTAAGCGCTATCAAAGCATCAGTCTTGAGGGTGAACCTAAACGAATCCAGTCCAATCTCGTCAACGGCCTTAAACACATGCCGGTTAAAATAATCAGGCGCTAAGCTTCTATTCAACTAATACATTAGGCCTTGGCAAACCTGCTTGCTCACACATGGCGTAGTAAAACTCTAACGTACCCATGCCATCGGCAACCGAAGTAATATTACCGTCAGCATCAAGATTAAGATTTGAACCGTACATTTGAAACCATACTCGGGTATTGTCTTCGATACACTGCAAAGTATGAAATGAACCTGCAGGCTCATACAAAAATGAACCTGCACGATTAACATAATCGTATTCTTTATACTTCCAGGCGCCTGATTGCGTGTAACCGTAAACTGGCCCGGTATGTTTATGTGGCTCAACTTCGTAACCGGCCTGAAATATATTTTCAATAATCCACATGCCTTCGCCGACTTTTAGCTGCATGACTTTTAGCTTATTACCGCCGCCAATATCAACGAATGGTAAATCATCTTGACCAAAATGAACGGCTTCGGGAGTTATTAACTGAGACATGTGAACCTCTATTAGTTGAAAAGTGATGTGGGAAGTATCACTGATAATAATCGCTAAACCAATAACAAAGCGCTTTTTTTTCCGCTAAAGTCGACCGTTATCTCAGAGAAAAATAACGACTCTTTTAGAAAAAATATTTATAATAATCAAGTATCTAGCGAAAATTTAGGATTTATTCTCAATGACAGCTACTGACCAATTAATTCAACATGAGAATAAAAAAGGCGAGTATAAAAATGATCCTCTTTTAAAAACCCTAGATTATCACGCAGCCCTAAAATTTTACGCTGGCTGCTTGATAAGCCTTTCTCGCCTTAAGACGATCAAGATACGCATTGATTGAGGGGTATGGCGTAAAAACCGCGTCTGGTCCTGTTGCTGCCAAGCTTTGGGCCATCATCAATGTGTAAGACAGCATAATATCGGCAGCACTAAAGTGGTCGCCAGCAATATAATCACGTTGTGCTAATTCAGCCTCTAGGTAGCGGTAAAGGGTCTGTGTTTCGTTATCAGCAAACAACGGCATCAGTTCAGACTCGATGCCCATTGCACCACACAGCATTGGCATCAATATCGGGAGAGTCATAGTTGCTTCGGGCGCATGCAACCATTGCAAGTAGTCGATATAAGCTTTTGAGCCAGCAGCTGGACGCAAGCCGTTCGAATCGAAAGCAGATAACAGGTATTCAATAATTGCCCCACTCTCAAAAATCACCTGCCCTTGATGCTCAATAACGGGAGATTTACCCAATGGATTGATCGCCCATAACGTTTCAGACGCGCGCATAGTATCAGGATCTCGTTGATGCTGAACAATGTCATACTCAATACCCAATTCTTCGCAGAGCCAAATTATGCGATCTGAGCGTGAACGTTCTAAATGATGAATAGTCACCATGGTCGTTGCCTTTTAATAATAATTGGAATCAATGTAAAGAAAATATATA
>CALCNB010000120.1 GCA_937897785.1 uncultured Cellvibrionales bacterium
GGATTGTGATTCCGGTGGTCGTGGGTTCAATCCCCATCGTCCACCCCATTTTCTAGTCCTCAACGCGAATGCCGTTGTGAGTCTTAATGAAAGCTGCGCCCGTAGCTCAGCTGGATAGAGCATCCGCCTTCTAAGCGGAGGGTCGCAGGTTCGAATCCTGCCGGGCGCGCCATTCCTTAAGTGTTTTTTATTTTTCTTGTATTAATGAATACCCCTAAAAAAATAAAATTCCTAAGCAGTTTCGTGGCTTAACTACTCTTCGTAGCTGCCTTTAAAATAAATTCTGCCTTTATCTATCATTTCTATGATGCCAGTTGTTAATGACGAATTAGATCTTGGCTGTCAATAGGAATAAACGTGTCGACCGACGCGATTAATGAATCAGCGCTTAATGACGCCACTCCATAGGCTTCCGTTGTAATATTGAATGCCTTTTTTATATGCTGCATCAATAGATCAAAGTCACCATCACCGGAGAGGAGTATGACTTTATCAACCGTGGGTGCGATGCGCATTACATCGATGGTAATACCTACGTCCCAGTCACCTTTAGCGCTGCCGTCACTGCGTTGGATAAAAGGTTTTAGCTGTACATCAAAGCCTATGTTTCGCAAGATACTTTGAAACGCTAGCTGCTTTGCATCACCACGATCTATGGCGTATGCCTTAGCCCACTTGATATGACCTTGGGTTTCAAGATGTCGCCAAAATTTTCGGTAGTCAAAGCTTTTTTTAAAAGCCTGCTTGGTCGTATAATAAATGTTTTGTACATCGACAAAAACGGCTATATCCAATAGCTTATCATTCATATCATTGTCTCGCCGGCAAATCAAAAGCAACCTTAACGGAGCCTTGAGAGCGATCACTGGCGGTATTAAAAGCTTCATCGCAACCCTCTAATGGAAAGCGGTGCGTGATCATATTGTGGGCGATGCTCGCATCATTCGCGAGTATCGAGGCAGCTTCGGCAAAGTCACGTTGACTGCTGCCACATCGATAGGTCGCCGCGCCAATAATGGTTAATTCTTTAGCGCTAAATTGCAGGTCTAAGTTGGCGCCGTCCCAAAAGCTACCTAGCATTAAAATCCTTCCCATAGGGCGTAACTTTTGGCTGGCTTGCTGAACACTGTTTGAGTTGCCCACAGCGTCGATCACCAGACTGTAACCGTCGGTAATGTCAGTCGACGTCTGATAGTAATCAGCAATTTTTTGCTGATGGTCATAACGTGCTAAAAGGTCACAGCGAAAACCACGCGCATGCAGAGCGATGACCGTCATCAGGCCAATAGCGCCAGCCCCTATTACCAATATCTTATCTTTATGGTTTATATTGGCTCGATTTAAACCGTGCAGGGCAACGGCTAACGGTTCGATCAGTGAGGCGTTTTCAATAGCTAAACCCGAAGGAATTGGAACTAAAGTATTTGCTGGCACGATGATCGACTCTGCCATACCACCATCAAGCCCAACACCTAATAATTGCGCTTGCTTGCTACAATGATTATGATAGCCGTCATCACAAAAATCGCAGCAACCACAAGCTATAATAGGCTCGATAGCAACGGCGGTGCCGTCTTCGGTATAACCTGCAAATTCATGTCCTAGGATGCGGTTTTCTGCCCAACCATTGCCCATTAAGTGCAGGTCAGAACTGCAAATGGAGGCGACACGAATATTGATCTTAATGCCGTCGCCCTTGGGTTCGGGTAGATTGACTAAATGAGGCGATTTATTGCTGATTTGTATAGCTTTCATGCGTCCTCCTGTCATCGCTCTGGCTGATATTGGGTATAATAGGCATGTTCAGAAGAGGTATGAAAAATTCTTCAAGGAACAATACGTTTTTACCATTGTAGATCATTTTGCGTGAGATAAAATAACTGATTATCAAGCAAGGCCTTGAAGTGATTTATCTTGCCTCTGAATCGCCTGTTTAGAGAACAATATATATGAGTGATTTTAAGAAATGGGAATGTGTGATTTGTGGCTTTATCTACGATGAGGCTGAAGGTTGGCCCGAGGATGGCATTGCCCCTGGTACCAAGTGGGAAGATGTGCCCGAGGATTGGGAGTGTCCTGAGTGTGGTATCAGTAAATTTGATTTTGAAATGCTGGAAATCGACTAAGCACATTTTCAATCGACATGCGGCATTTCGACTTACAGGTAAGCTCTTTTTAGCTCTGCATTGAGATTATTATGCCAACTGTTTTAATTACTGGTGCTAACCGTGGTATTGGCCTAGCACTTGCACGCCATTACTGGCAACACCGCTGCAGTGTAATTGGCGTTTGCCGTCAGAGTGACAAAGCCCTTGAGGCCTGTTGCCATCATGTGATTAGCGGCATTGATCTCCAGTCAGATGATGCGGTTAAATGTTTAACTGATGCACTTGCCGATCGTCGTATCGATTTACTGATTAGTAATGCCGGCATCCTTCAAGATGAGCAGTTGGGTTCGCTTGACATTGCCAGTATTGAGCAGCAGTTTCAAGTGAATGCTTTAGGGCCACTTCGGCTTGTATCAGCATTACAAGCTAATTTGTCAGTCGGTAGTAAAATTGCTTTGATCACTAGTCGTATGGGGTCTATTGAAGATAATACCTCGGGCGGTCGCTATGGTTATCGAATGTCGAAAGCAGCACTTAATGCTGCTGGCAAGTCGATGGCGCATGACTTAAAGAGCAGAGGGGTGGCGGTGGCAATTCTTCATCCAGGCTTGGTGTCTACCGCAATGATTAACTTTAATGGCCAGGTTAGCCCTGAGTATGCGGCGGCGCAATTAGCTGAACGCATAGAAGCCCTAAATTTAAAAAATACCGGCACCTTTTGGCATGCCAATGGTGATGAGCTACCTTGGTAAAAGACGATCCATAATAGCCATGATTCGTGGTTAAATGGTATGTTTAGATCCTGAGCTTATTATTAAACTTCTGGGAGCCCAAGCGCGCGTTTAGAAATTACATTTAATTGCACTTCTGAGCTACCTCCGGCAATAGTTAGCGCCTTGTTGCTCATCCATTCATGAGTTTTTGTTTGCTCATCTGCGCTGAAATTTTCTTTGTCCCAACCGGCACCGGCCATACCTAGAATATCGGTAATTAGGGTATCTTTGTTGGTCTTTTCTTCGGTACCAATGTATTTAAATATCGTGGCAACACGCATATCAAAATCACCGGCCATACCTTCTTCAAAAGCGCGTTTTTGAGTGAGCTTGATCGCTTCGTCACGCATCATATGTTGGGCGAGCCGATCCCTAATCAAACCATCTTGTAAGCGACCATTTTTATCCATGCTCAGGTAATTCTTGGCATAGTCATCGACACTGTACTTCGGCTTCGGCATATTTTTTTCAATATCAGCCATCATGGTGCGTTCATGCACGAGCAGGGCTTTTGCGACACTCCAGCCTTTACCCACTTCACCGACCACTTGATCTTTAGGCACCTTAACGTTATCAAGGAAGGTATCACAAAAATGTGACTCTCCTGTGATTAAGGGCACGGGTCTAACAGTGATCCCTGGTGTTTCCATATCAAAGAGTAAGAAGGTAATGCCTTCCTGCTTGGGTCCTTCATCGTTGGTCCGGACTAAACAAAAGATCCAATCTGCCTTGTCGCCATCACTGGTCCACGATTTTTGACCGTTTAGCAGGTAGTGATCGCCTTGATCTTCTGCCTTACAGCGTAAGCTGGCAAGATCAGATCCAGAGCCGGGCTCGCTATAGCCTTGGCACCAGCGAATCTCGCCGCGAGCAATTTTAGGTAGATGTTCACGTTTCTGTTCTTCGGTGCCATACTCCAGCAGCGCAGGGCCTAGCATCCAAAGGCCGTGACCAATCAAAGGCTTTCTGCAACCAAGACGCTCCATCTCTCTATTCAATATTTTGGCTTCATCACTACTCAACCCAGCACCACCATATTCTTTTGCCCACTGGGGTGCAGTCCAGCCTTTTTCAACCATTAAATCAAACCAGAGTTTGGCATCGTCACTGGGAAAAGTGAATTTTTTGCCGCCAAATACGCCTTCATTACGCGATTGTGGTTTTCGCATGCTCGCAGGGCAGTTGGCTTCTAGCCATTCACTGGTTTCTTGTTTGAATTTTGATAAATCAGTCATAACATTATCTCGATAATAAGAGCCGGCTAATAACGGCGCTAAAATTCATTAAGTGTGGCGAAGCGGTTTTTATGAAAACCTGAATCGCCCAGGCTTTGTATGCTGACGCGACAGCGTTTGAGATAAAAGCCAATATCCATTTCATCGGTTAAGCCGATGCCACCATGCATTTGCACGGCTTCGTCAGTAATCAGCCGATAACAGTCATTCGCCAAGGTTTTAGCGCTACTAGCTACGACAGCTAGATCTTGATTGTCATCGATGGCAGAGAGTGCGTGAATGACTGCTGATTTAGCGATTTCTAATTCGGCAAACATATTTGCCGCGCGATGTTGCAGTGCTTGGAATGCACCAATTTTTCGACCAAACTGTTCTCGGTCTTTTAAGTATTCAACAGTCTTATCGAGCATGGCTTGTGCGCCACCTAACATTTCAGCGGCGAGACATATTCTGCCGTGATCAAGCGTTTTATCGAGTAAAGTTTGACTATTATGGCGTTCGCCAATAATATTTTCGGTTGAAACGGTTACATTTGAGAAATCGATATGAGCATAGTTTCGACTATCAATCATATTGACTTTATTGATTTTGATGCCCTCAGTCGATGGATCAATGAGTGCTAAGGTGATGCCGTCGTTGTTACTAGAGGGGGGTGCTGTGCGTAAGCTAACAATCAGTAAGTCTGCATTAGCGCCCTCGGCAATAAATTTTTTGTTGCCATTGATCGTCAGTTGTTTGCCATCAATGAAGGCTTGGCACTGAATGCCGTGACTTTGGTGATGATTGGATTCTTCATGAGCAAGTGCTAATGTGAGTTCGCCCGCTGCTATTTTTGGGAGTAATGATTGCTGCTGATCTTCATTGCCGCCATGTATAATCGCGGCAGCGCCCAAAGCTACAGTGTTAAAGAACGGCGAGTTGGCCAATGTTTTTCCGGCCTCTTGTAAGATGGCACCTGCACCAATGAAGCCGAAACCGAGTCCGCCAAACTGCTCAGGTATGGCAACTGCTGGCCAGCCCATCTCGATCATTTTATGCCACAGCTCCTCGCTGTAACCTTTTTCATTCGCATCATCCCTGAGTTGACGCATGAGGTTGACAGGCGCGTCGTTTTGCAAAAAGTCGCGGGCGGTGTCGCGCAACATGCGCTGTTCTTCGTTGAGTGCCAGTGGCATAGAGGAAAACTCCGATTATAGGCCGGTTAATATTTATATCGGTGTAGATGCTAAGCGAGTGAGAATTTAGGGCAATGACATAATCAGCCAGTAGGCCGATGCGGCTTATGAGTTTGATCGCATCGACTATTAAACGGCAAAATTGCGTCTAAAAAGGGCCGCTAGCACGGTGAAAAAAAGAAACTGAATCTTAGCAGTTATCTACTGCGCTGCTTGGTTTTTCATTGAGGTAGCGAACAAACTTATTTTCTTCATCGACTAAAATAGTCGTTGGCTCAAAGGCTTTTTCAGCTAATGTAAATGCCATAATAATGACTTCGTCGCCAGGGTGTATTAAGTGTGCAGCGGCACCGTTCATTTCAATCGCACCGCTGTTGGCTTCGCCTTCTATGATATAAGTCTCTAATCGCGATCCTGATGTATTGTTGACGACGAGTACGCGCTCGTTTTTTTCCATCCCAGTCAATTCAAGTAAGGCTTTATCAATAGTTATACTGCCCACATAGTGCAGGTCTGAGCGGGTAACCGTTGCATTATGTATTTTCGCTGAAAGATAATTTTTTAAACGCATATTGAACTAACCTTGTACTGCAAAAAAAGAAAAAAGATTCTATGACGCTAGTTGTGACTATGCAATGCCTCATTCAGCTCAATTGCTGATCGATTCGACTTACATTCAACGGTTCCATTGGTTGAATTACGTCTAAATAGAAGTCCTGTTTGACCATTGAGTTCTCTGGCTTTTATCAGTTTGACGGTGTTGTTGTTCTCATCGAGTAGGGTGACTTTGGTGCCAGCTGTTATATAAAGGCCAGCTTCGACCGTGCAATTATCACCAAGTGCGATACCTATGCCAGCGTTAGCGCCAATTAAGCACTGTTTGCCGACAGAGATAACAACATTGCCACCGCCAGAAAGTGTGCCCATTGTTGAGCACCCGCCGCCTAAATCTGAGCCCTCGCCAACAAACACGCCCGCAGAAACTCTGCCTTCTATCATGCTAGTCCCTGCAGTGCCGGCATTAAAATTAATAAAACCTTCATGCATAATCGTGGTTCCTTCGCCCACATAAGCGCCGAGACGCACTCTTGCAGTATGGGCAATTCTAACTCCCGAAGGAACTACGTAGTCAGTCATCACAGGAAATTTATCAATGCATTTAACGTTGAGCCAGCGACCCTCTCGCCTTGCCTCTAGCTGCTTTTCTGACAGTTCATCTAAGTCAATTGGGCCATCACTGGTCCACGCTATATTGGGCAGAGAAGCGAAAATCCCTTCTAAATTTATTTCGTGAGGCTTAACTAAACGGTGTGATAATAGGTGTAGCTTAAGATATGCCTCTGGGACGGTGGTAGGTTTGTCGTCTGTTGTTAATAATGTTAAGACGGCATCTCGCTTGCTGCTCACTAATTTTGCAGCGATATTGGCTAGTTTTGTTCCTGAACTAGAATATCATCAT
>CALCNB010000121.1 GCA_937897785.1 uncultured Cellvibrionales bacterium
TTTTAAATTTGGATCAGGTTTTGGGCGAACAGTGCTGTAATATTCATTTTCTATTTGTAATAGTGAAGATGAAAGCTGTTGATGCTCGCCGTTTGCTAATACAGAAAACTGTTCATAATCGGGATAGGGTGTGCGAAGCGCCTTGTTGATAGTTTCAGCATAGCTCTGCAGAGAATTGTAACAAACATAAAGTGCATTTTGAGCAGCGCTTTGATACCCAAGATCACCCATCCGCAGTGATGTCGCGTAAGGCTTAAAAACATCGTATTCGTTTAGTGGTTGTAAGTCATGATTTCTATCTTGAACGAAAGAAGCGTCAGCACAAGGTGCAGCACCAAACAAATAAATTAATAACCAGTAATGACGTCTAAAATTTCTTATCAAATCAAAGTAGCGCTGATCGATATAATGCTGCAAATATTTATGTTGCGTTTGACCATGATACTTGTCTTGCTCAAATGCAGAACGCCAAAATGATTCGGGCAAGGAAAAGTTATAATGAATACCCGCCACCGTCTGCATTGCACGACCATAACGGTGTCCGAGGCCGCGCCGATAGGCAGTTTTCATTTTGGCTATATTAGAGCTGCCGTATTGTGCGATAGGAATATCCTTATCTTCTGGAAGAACGCTAGGCATGCTGGCGCCCCAGATAAGTTCATTTTTTATTTGCTGATAAGCTAAAGCATGAGCCGTATTTAAGTAGGCTAAAGTTTCAGGAATTGATTCAAATACAGGTGTGATAAATTCCAGCAAGGATTCACTAAAATCAGTCGTCAACCAGCTATTGCTTAAAGCCGAGCCAAGACCGATCGGGTGAGGACTTATTGCCAGCTTGCCGTTGGGCGTGGTCCGTAATCCTTCTTTTTCAATGCCACGTTGAATTCTTTGCAATAGCGGCCTAACCTTTTCATCCCCCAAAAATTTAAGCCTTTGCGAAAATTGTCCCTGAGGTAATCTTGGTCGGCCAGATTTCAGCATGTTATATCCTTGGGTGACGATTAAATAGTGTAACAGTTATGCCAGTCTTTTTGATAACCGTCTATTGATTATTAATCATCATTTAGAGTGAAAAAAGCCGTTGCCAAAACCAGATAGCACCTGTGATACCGATAATGTAAAAGCCAGTTTTTTTGATGACTGAAGGCATGCTTAGCTGCATAGTCTTAGCTAGATAAAGAACTAAAAATAATAGACCGACCACCAACAGTTGACCTATTTCAATACCAATATTAAAAGCCGCTAAAGCGGGTAGAATGGCTTGTTCAGGCAGTCCAATCTCAGCTAAGGCGCCAGCAAACCCCATACCGTGTAATAAGCCAAAGCCGCCTGACATTAGCCATGGGCGTGATTGAATAATGCCTTTATTATCAGCTTTTAATGCGTCGGTAGCTGCCCAGCAAATGGATAAGGCTATCATTGATTCGACAAAAAATGATGGCAAGCTAACTGAGCCTAAAGCCGTCATTGATAATGTAATGCTGTGACCGATAGTAAAAAAGGTAATAGTCCAAAACAGTTGTTTTTTCCAGCCCACAAGTAATGCAAGCGTAATAACAAATAATAGATGGTCAATGCCTGCAATCAGATGCTCAATACCTAAACCTAGGTAACGTTTAGATACTTGGTAAAGGCTCTGCTGTGACGGTATAACAAATAGCTTATTTTTTTGATTAAGCATTTGATGAATGATTCGGTCATCATTGAATTTTATTCGCAGTAATACTCCGCCGCCTCGTTTACTCATGCCATCGACACCAATGCTCTGGCCAATTAAGTGGCCAGAGCAGTGTAATTGAAAGCTTTGTGATCGACCGGTACCCTCAGTTAACGCTTGCTTCACTTCATGTAATTGACAATTGCTAGGGAATATTGGCGTGAGTTGGCCAGTTGCAGCTATTTTTTTAGGCAGCTTCCAAACTCCTTGAAATTGATTGCTAGCGGTTTCGTTAAGCGCTAACAAGCCTGGCGCAAGTGGGTGAGCCTGCAAGGAAAATGTCTGCAGTAAGATTAAGATAAAGAAAAGGCACTGAATGTTGAATCGCCTTACACTCAATGTTAGTTGTCTAGTCATCGCTACTTTTTAGACCTATTAAGGTTAATGATGATTGATTACCTTGCTCATCTTCAATGATTAAACGGTAGTTCTTTTTAAGCTTGTTGAGGGTTTCATTGTAGTGGTTCTGTTTAGCTTCCCTGTTTAAGGCGTTGATGATTTGTTGCTTAACTTCTGCTAGTGGTTTGAGCCTGGCATTGCGTTTTTCATGTAACCAGACAAAATGTTGTCCGAAGGCTGAGCTCATTGACTCAGACCACTGCCGCAGGCTTAGGTTTTCTAGCTGCTCGGCAAATGATTGGCCGAATCGTTTTGTAATACTGTGTTGGCTTTGTAAATTAAAATGGTGGCCGCCGTAGAACACATCGCCCAGTGCAATTGCAGCAGAAATGTTAGCCTTATAGTCGGCATGACTGCTGAGCTCTGAGCGGAGTTTTTCCAGCAAATTGATACTAATTGAGCTTTCTGAGTGTGCTTTATCACTGGATAAGTATACATGTGAAAAGGCATACTTAGGTGCGTCAACAAATGAGCTGTGATGCTGTTGGTACCAATCATTAATGGCTTGATCACTAGGGATTTTGGCCGGCATACTATTGCGTAGCGCTGCTTGATAAATACTGATCATTTGCCGTCGAACAATAATACCAGTTTCATCGAGGTTCATGGCTAGAGCCGCTTGATACTTTTCATCTAGACTTTGTTCTGTGTCGGCTAATTGAAGAAACTCAGCGATATTGGCTAGCCGAAGAATAACGCTGTCGACCTTGTCGAAGCCAGATTTTTTAGCTTCTAAAAAAAGTATTTCTTGTTCAGCAAGTAATTGAGCGCTGCGATTAAATTCGACGGCTCTACCATTAATCGACTCTGACAATTCTTTCTGCAGTGCGGTTATTTCGCTGTGATGCAAGAAGATAGTTGTTTGCTGGGGTACCCATTGACTAAATAGAGCAACTAGCAAGCCAATAATTAGGCAGTGTAGGAAGGGATTTTTTATTAGGCGATTCATTAATAAGGTCCAGCCAGAATCAATAAAGAGTTCAATTTTAGCGGGCTAAACAGCAGAGCAGTCTATTTATTTGGTAATTAATGTCAGCTATTGTTGCTGCTCGCGTTGAATGGCACGAAAACCAATATCTTTTCTGGATTGAACGCCTGGCCATTGGATTTTACTAACAGTTGCATGGGCTTTGATTTGAGCTTCTGTGGTTGTGTCAGCCAGTGCGGTCACACATAAAACGCGACCGCCGGCTGTGACGATATTGCCGTCTTGTTGTTGAGTGCCCGCATGAAAAACTTTACAGTCTTTGCTATCGATACCTTCTAAGCCTTCTATCTTGTCGCCCTTATTGTAGTCGGCAGGATAACCGCCCGCCGCTAACACAACGCCTAGTGCAACTTGATGAGTCCAAGAAACGGTTTGATCGGCCAATGTTTTATCGACCGCTGCAAGGCAGAGATGATAAAGATCAGATTCCATGCGCATCATGATCGGCTGTGTTTCAGGATCGCCAAAGCGACAGTTATATTCAATGACTTTTGGTTCACCTTGCTGGTTAATCATTAAGCCTGCATAAAGGAATCCAGTATATTCGTTGCCCTCAGCGGCCATACCTTGAACGGTAGGATAAATAACTTGGTCCATAATTTTATCATGGATCTCCTGACTAACCACCGGAGCGGGTGAGTAAGCACCCATGCCACCCGTGTTAGGGCCGGTGTCGCCCTCGCCAACACGTTTATGATCTTGGCTTGTTGCCATAGGTAAAACCGTTTGGCCATCAGTAACAACGATAAAGCTGGCTTCCTCGCCGTCAAGAAATTCCTCAACAACGACTTTATGGCCCGCTTCACCAAAGGCATTTCCTGCTAGCATGTCCTTAATAGCTGTTTCTGCTTGCTCAAGTGAGGTGGCGACAATAACCCCTTTACCAGCGGCAAGGCCATCAGCCTTGATCACAATTGGCGCCCCTTTTTTTCGAACATAGGCGATCGCTTGATCGGTGTCGGTAAAGGTTTGGTAATCGGCAGTAGGAATATTATGACGGGCTAAAAAGTCTTTGGTAAATGACTTCGAGCCTTCAAGTTGCGCTGCTTGAGCGGTAGGGCCAAAACAACGCAAGTCTAATCTAGAGAAATGATTAACAATACCATCAACTAGAGGGGCTTCTGGGCCGACAATGGTGAGAGCAATATTATTTTCTTGAGCAAACGTCGCTAAGCCATCATGATCATCGGGGCTAATGGCGACATTTTGTAGATTAGCTTCAGTAGCTGTACCGGCATTACCGGGGGCAACGAAAACGGTTGTCACGTCAGGGCTAAGAGATAACTTCCACGCCAGTGCATGCTCCCGACCACCGCTACCAATAACTAAAACCTGCATAGTAAAATCCACTCAGTCAATAAAAATAATCGTTGGCTAATGACGGAAATGCCGCATGCCGGTAAACACCATCGCCATATTGTGTTCGTCAGCGGCGGCGATGACCTCGTCGTCACGTATTGAGCCACCGGGTTGTATGACGCAACTAATACCGACTTTAGCGGCATTATCAATACCATCACGAAAGGGGAAAAAAGCATCTGAGGCCATGCAGGCACCATTGACCTCAAGGCCAGCATGCTCCGCTTTTATTGCAGCGATACGGGCTGAATTTACACGACTCATTTGTCCGGCACCAACACCAATGGTTTGAAGTGCCTTACCGTAAATGATGGCATTTGACTTCACCATTTTCGCTACTTTCCAGCTAAACAGCAGATCGGCTATTTCCTCAGGGGTAGGTTGTCTTTTGGTGACAACGGCCAAGTCTTCTGCGCCGACTAAGGCAATGTCTCGATCTTGAATCAGTAGTCCACCATTTACCCGTTTTGCGTCTAAAGCGGGTAACGATTGGGACCAGGGCTGGCAAATTAATAGACGTAAATTCTTTTTAGCGGCAATGACTGCTTGGGCTGCGTCACTGGCGCCGGGCGCAATAATCACTTCAACGAATTGTCGTTCACAAATATCAGCTGCAGTGTTTTCATCCAGCGCACGATTGAAAGCAATAATACCGCCAAAGGCTGATTCAGGATCGGTGGCAAAGGCGCGAAGATAAGCTTGTTGAATAGTGTCAGCGGTGGCAACCCCACAAGGATTGGCGTGCTTAACGATCACGCAGCTCGGTTCAGAAAATAATTTTACGGTTTCTAATGCTGCATCGGTATCGGCTATATTGTTATAAGACAGTGCTTTACCTTGAAGCTGAGTGGCAGTAGCAATACTGACTTCTTGGGGGTTCTTCTCCACATAGAAAGCCGAAGCTTGATGGGGATTTTCGCCATAGCGAAGTGACTCAACTTTGATAAATTGACTATTGAGGGTTCTGGGGAATCCTTTACTTCCACCTTCAACTTTTTGGCCAAAGTAATTAGCGATCGCGCCATCGTAGGCGGCTGTGTGTTCATAGGCTTTAATAGCTAGATCAAATCGAAGCGCATAGCTGGTGGCTCCGTTATGCTCGGTGAGATCAGCAAGTACTTTTTCGTAGTCGCTAACATTCACAACGATAGTGACATCTTGGTGGTTTTTTGCCGCAGCTCTCACCATGGTAGGCCCGCCAATATCGATATTTTCGATGGCTTCTGCAAGCGAGCAATCAGGCCTTGCTACAGTATTTTCAAACGGGTATAAATTAACGACCACTAAATCAATTGGCGTTATATTGTTATCCGCCATTACTGCCTCGTCAGTTCCCCGACGCGCTAAGATGCCACCGTGTATTTTTGGGTGTAAAGTTTTTACTCGGCCATCCATCATTTCAGGAAAGCCAGTGTGGGCTGAGACCTCAGTAACACTGATACCGCTGTCTTTTAATAGCTTGTACGTGCCGCCAGTTGAAAGTATCTCTATATTTAGAGCGTTAAGTTGTTGGGCGAATTCGACGATACCGGTTTTATCAGAAACACTGATTAGTGCGCGACGAACAGCTGCCGTTGGTTGATTACTCATAATAGGTCTTTATCGTAGTTAGTGGGTAAGCTAAATATGAACTGCAGTAATAATAATTGATGACTGTTATGGTATTTACTCATACTGGAATTAATAAAACTATGGCTTTATGCAGCCAAGCTAATTGGGTATTAGAAGCGATTTTGAGTGTTTAAAACTAAAAAGCACTTGCCGGATGACGGGACAAGTGCCTTTCAATACTTTCGGTTTTTAATGGCTTGTACTTCGCTACGAATTACTCTGACTTTACAGCTAACTTAGCTGTCTCATCAAACAATATACAAGCTGTGCTATGCACTTATAAAAGACCGTACTGTTTTAATTTTTTACGAAGCGTGCCTCGGTTTAAACCTAATAAATGTGCTGCTTTAGTTTGGTTATTTCGAACGTATTTCATGACTTGCTCGAGCAGTGGTGCTTCGATTTCTGACATAACCATTTGATAGACGTCAGACACAGGCTGACCGTCAAGATGTTTGAAATAATTTGCCATCGCTGTTTCTACATTTTCTCGTAAGCTCGATGTAGAGTTAGCGGCTGTTAAAGGCTGGTCAAGTTGAGTTTGAGTTTCTGCTGGTTGCTGCAATAAAGATTCGCCGTTGCTCATGCTGCAATATCCCCTTTTAAGTTGGTTTCACTAAAAAATTGCTTCAGGAACTGCAGTTGATCCTTGGCAACTAATAGCGTGTTGAACTGCTTTTTAGCAATTTCAATTGTTTTTATAGCCTGATTTTCAGCGACTAAACAGCTTGAAGTAGCGACTGAAAAATCTGAGGTGTGTTCCTTCATCAGATTCGAGGCACATTGTACCATCTGATTGAAATACCAGCAAACATGTTTACGGGATATTTTCACAGCAAGATCAATAGCTTGATCTTTGTTAATGGTTGAGCGTTTTGCAACTCTATGAAGCAAAT
The DNA here is from genome assembly GCA_937897785.1 of uncultured Cellvibrionales bacterium. GTDB lineage: Bacteria > Pseudomonadota > Gammaproteobacteria > Pseudomonadales > UBA7434 > UBA7434. The sequence continues at coordinate 6,971 of CALCNB010000121.1, forward strand.
TTTGCGTTTCGAAACGGGCGTAATAGTCATGAATCAATTCTAGGTGTTCAATAATCAGACCTTTTTGCCATGCAGTGAAGCACCCAGGCCTGTTAGTGCTTGTTTTTTGGGCGTTTTTTGGTAGTGGGTTCAGATATTGGTTGATTTCGGCAAAGATCCAAGGCCGTCCTTGGGCGGCTCTGCCGACCATTACGCCGCTCGCGGCGGTATGGTTAAGCACTTTTTGTGCATTTTGACCAGAATCAATGTCGCCATTCGCGAACACGGGAATATTAACCGCAGCAACGACTTCGGCGATCGTGTCGTATTCAGCTAAACCATTAAACCGGCAAGCGCGGCTGCGGCCATGCACAGCCAGGGATTGAATACCGATATCCTCGGCCATTCGTGCTATTTGAACCGCATTTCTGTTCTCTAAGTCCCAGCCTGTTCGGATCTTCAGCGTTACAGGCACATCAACAGAATCAACGACTTGTTTCAGTATGTCGGCAACGAGAGAAGGGTTTTTCATTAAGGCAGAGCCAGCAAGTTTTTTACAGACCTTTTTGGCAGGGCAGCCCATATTAATATCGACAATTTGAGCGCCTGCATCGACATGATAACGGGCGGCTATCGCCATTTCGGCAGGATCTGTGCCTACAATTTGAATCACTCTGGGTTCAGAGTCTGCCGCATCGGCTAGGCGCAGCAGAGATTTAGATGTTTGCCTGAGATCGGCTTTACTGGTGGACATTTCAGCCGTGACCATCGCTGCGCCCATGCGATGACACACTTGGCGAAAGGGTTGGTCGGTGATGCCCGCCATGGGCGCCAGTACGGCTTGACCATCCAGTTGATAAGGGCCGATATTGATCATAATAGCGATAGTTTATTAATGAGCGACTGTTGATAAGGCCATTGCCGGTCTCGATTTTGCGTATAATAATCAGCTTTGCTTAAAGATACCAATAACAGCGACATTTTTTGCCTAGTAAGTACGCTATTTTTGCCCGTTAAGCCGGATCCATTGGTCAGTTGAGTGGGGTAATTGCATCGTCATTGATGATGCATAGGCAGTAGTAACGGCAGTGCATTGTTCGCTGAGTATTCCTGACAACATTATTTGACCGCCATCACGCAGCAAATCGATTAAGCGAGGTGCTAGCGTGATTAGTGGGCCGGCTAAAATGTTGGCCATCACTAAGTCGCAGCCATGCTTGGCCGAGCCGAACTGCTGCTGGAGGGGATCATCAAGTGCTTCGGGTAGGCAGGTCACCAGCTTCGACGCATCGATACCGTTCTGCTCGGCGTTGGCAGCAGTGGCTATTAATGCTTGGGGGTCGTTATCAACGCAGATTGCCAGCTCCGCGCCTAATAATAGTGCGGCGATGGCTAAGATACCTGAGCCGCAACCATAATCGATAATGCTCTGGCCTTTCATTGGATTGACCGCTAGCCATTCTAAACACATGGCAGTGGTTGGGTGGGTGCCAGTGCCAAAGGCTAATCCAGGATCAAGAATAATATTACAGGCATTTGGATCAGGTGGCTGTTGCCAGCTTGGTACAATCCATAGCTGTTGGCCAAATTGCATGGCAGAAAAGTCATCTAACCAGCGTCGTTCCCAGTCTTCATCGGCCACCCTTTCAACTTCATAGGGCGGTAAGGGATGACCCAGCTGTTGGCTGAGTGCATCTAATAGATTTTCAAGATTAATATTTTGTGGAAACAGCGCGCTGAGTTTAGTGGCGTACCAGAGGGGGGTTTCGCCCACGCCAGGCTCGAGTAAAGGTTGGTCGGCATTGTCTTGCAATGTGACTGACAGCGCGCCTTGATTTAATAGCAATTGCTCGAGATGCTCAGCACTGTCTGCTTGCGTATGTAAATGCAGTTGAAGCCAGCTCATGCTCGCCGCTTAGCACGCATGTTCACTTTTCTTCTGCGGCCAATTTATGTTCTAGGTAGTGAATATTGACGCCTCCACAACGAAATTCAGTGTCGCGAACTAAGCGTTGGTGTAATGCAGTATTGGATTTGATGCCATCAATCACCAGTTCGTCTAAGGCATTACTCATACGCGTTAAAGCAGTGTCTCGATCGGGCCCGTAGGTAATCACTTTAGCAATCAAGGAGTCGTAATGAGGCGGGACGCTATAGCCGCTGTAAATGTGTGAATCAACACGGACGCCATTACCGCCTGGCGCATGAAAATGCTTAATAAGACCAGGACTTGGCATAAAGCTGTCGGGATCTTCAGCATTAATTCGGCATTCAATAGCATGACCGGTAAATTGAATGTCGTCTTGCGTTAAGCTGAGTTTATTGCCGGAAGCAATCAACAATTGCTCTTTGACGATATCAACCCCAGTAATCATTTCTGATACAGGATGCTCAACTTGCACGCGGGTATTCATTTCAATAAAGAAAAACCCACCGTCTTCATAAAGAAATTCAAAGGTACCTGCGCCACTGTAGCCAATCTCAATACAGGCCCTGGTGCAAGCTTCTGCTACTTCCGCTCGGATATCATCTGGAATTAAGGGTGCAGGTGCTTCTTCGATCACTTTTTGGTGGCGACGCTGTAATGAGCAGTCACGGTCACCAAGATGAATAGCTTGACCTTGGCCATCGGCTAATACTTGAATTTCGACGTGGCGCGGGTTGCCGAGAAATTTTTCCAGATAAACGGTATCGTCGCCAAACGCTGCCTTAGCTTCAGCTTGGGTTAAAGCAATCGAGCTAATCAAGTCGCTATCTGACTCAACAACTCGCATACCGCGACCACCACCGCCGGCAGCGGCTTTAATAATAACCGGGTAGCCAATCTCGGTGGCGATTTTTAATGATCGACTGCCATCATCGGTCAGTGGTCCATTAGAACCCGGAACCGTCGGCACGCCAGCTTTTTGCATAGCTTCGATAGCGGCAACTTTATCACCCATGATGCGAATAACGCTAGCGCTAGGGCCGATAAACGTGAAACCGCTTTTTTCTACTTGTTCAGCAAAGTCGGCATTTTCAGCTAAAAAACCGTAGCCAGGATGAATACCATCGGCATTGGTCACTTCTGCCGCGCTAATGATTGCATGGCTGCTTAAGTAACTTTGTGTTGAGGGTGCTGGGCCAATACAAACGGCCTCATCAGCCAGACGAACGTGCATGAGATCGGCATCGGCAGTGCTGTGAACAGCAACGGTCTTGATACCTAATTCGCGGCAGGCGCGGAGAATTCGTAGAGCGATTTCTCCGCGATTAGCGATAACAACTTTGTTTAGCATGTTGGTTGGTCCTATCCAATACCGGTAATGTTTGAGGACAAGGGAAGACTCGTCCGGCAGTTAAGCGGAGTTAAGCGATAATGATAAGCTGCTGGTCAAATTCAACCGGCTCACCATCGTTGACTAATATCGCCTGTACAACACCCGATTGGTCTGCTTCGATTTGATTCATCATTT
>CALCNB010000122.1 GCA_937897785.1 uncultured Cellvibrionales bacterium
TAACGGGCTAACTGGGGAATATCTTCGCTTCGATCAGCTAACTTAGGCAACTGCATTCGAATAACATTGAGGCGGTGAAATAAGTCATTTCGAAAAAGCTTTTGTTCGACTAGGGTTTCTAAGTGTTGATGAGTTGCCGCAATAACGCGAACATCAACTTTTATAGGGGTATGGCCACCAACGCGATAAAACTCACCGTCTGCTAATACTCTGAGTAATCGCGTTTGAATATCGGCGGGCATGTCGCCAATCTCGTCGAGAAATAATGTGCCGCCACTGGCCTGTTCGAAGCGACCAACTCTCTGCTGTGAGGCGCCTGTAAAAGCACCTTTCTCGTGACCAAATAATTCTGATTCAACTAAATCTTTTGGTATCGCCGCCATATTTAAGGCGATGAAGGCATTCTCTTTACGCGGGCTATGACGATGTAAAGCTTTGGCAACTAATTCTTTACCCGTGCCGGATTCACCATTAATGAGCACGTTAATATTTGATTGTGATAGTCGGCCAATAGCCCGAAAGACTTCCTGCATTGCAGGCGCTTGGCCAATCATTTCTGTGGTTTCTTCTTCGTATTTAGCCGAGGTAGATATTTGATTTTCTTCTGCGTGCGCAAGTGCTCTTCGCGTCATGGCAACGGCTTCATCGATATCAAACGGTTTAGGTAGGTATTCAAAGGCGCCGCCCTGGTATGATGAGACTGCATTATCGAGATCGGAATGGGCTGTTGTAACGATAACGGGCAGCTTTGGATGTTTGGCAATGATCGTCGATAACATTTCCAACCCATCCATACCGGGCATGCGAATATCACTGATAATGACGTCGGGGATTGAATGGCTAAGCGCTTCTAACAACTCTTCAGCATTAGTGAAAACGTCAACATCAATACCTGAGCGCGTCAGTGCACGCTCGAGCACCCAGCGGATAGATTTGTCATCATCCACTATCCATACATAATTTGTTTTACTCATGTCACTCCTTACAACTTTTTAGTCCATCATGGGCAAATAAATTGAAAAGCAGGTATCGCCTGCTTCACTCGTAAAGGCAATTAAGCCATGGTGTTGATTAACAATAGATTGCGCGATTGATAAGCCAAGCCCTGAATTGCTCGCGTGTCCGCTGACCATTGGGATAAAAACTTTATCGCGAATATCACTAGGAATGCCAGGGCCATTGTCACGAACATCAATGCGGCAGACGAGTCGATGATTATGGCCGCCAATAGTAAACTGACGAATAATGCGACTGCTGATTGTAATCAGTGGTGTATGTTCAGGTTTAGAATTTTGGCTTAATGCATTAACGGCATTACAGGTTATGTTTAGTACCGCTTGGATTAAGCGCTCTTTATCAATTTTAATATCAGGAATGCTGGGGTCGTAGTCACGTAAAATAATAATACTGTCACCACAATCGGCTTCGGTGAGATACCTCACCCGTTCAAGTACCTCATGGATATTCGTCAAGGCAGAATCATGCGGTTTAGAGGGACCTAACATACGGTCGACTAGTTTGCGTAACCTGTCTGCCTCATCAATGATAATTTGCGTGTACTCTTTGAGTTCTGGATCCTCGAGCTCATGTTCTAGCAACTGCGCCGCACCGCGAAGCCCTCCAAGCGGGTTTTTTATTTCATGGCCCAGACCTTTTAAAAGCGCGTGAGTTGATTCTTGAGAAGAAAATAAGGTTTCGTCACGGCTGATTCTTAGCAGGCGATCAATCGGCTGTATTTCAACAATCAGTGCGCTATCAGGAATATCGTCGATAGGAGTAATGGTATAGTCGACCGTTATACGGCTAATTTTACCTGCATTGGTTTTCGATAAAGTCGCTTCTCTGCGGGTGTGAGGTCGACCACTGTTTAAGGTGTCTTTCAGCGTTAGTATCATTGGGTCGGCGGCAATCAATAAATTATTCAGCGGTTCACCAATATGCCGACTGCCACTGAGCCCCAATAGGCTTTCAGCTGCCGCATTAATATGACTCAAACAAAGCTTTCTATCGAGTAGCAATACAGCAGTGGATAAGTTTTCAAGAAGACGGGTATGTAGTTGTTCTGCAATCATAGTTATACCAATGCAAAAATTGTGCACGAATCAGATAAACATCGGCTTAATGTTAATAGTTGATGTAAATCAATAACTTATATAAAAAAAATATGATATCACGGCATTAGAGGGTGTTTAGACCGTTGTTTGTTTCATGCTAGACGGTGAGTATAACACCTTACGCACCACAATGGTGCAATAAAAGTTGGTATCAAACTTTTGTAAAAAGAGTGAATGCGGACAACTTCCATCGTCTTTAGCTAGAGTTATTAAGCTCAATAACGATAGAATCAATGACTTTACTTGATGAATGAGTCAAGCAAGCTATGCGCACATCACGCCTTATCTTTTTTTTATTAGCCCTATCACTATCGGCCAATCTGTTTTTTTTCGTGACCAGTCAAGAACAACAGCCTGCTCCTGCTCAAGCGCTGGGTGATGATCTGAATAATCAGCTGGTGAACGACCTTGCTGGCTCAGTCACTCTAGATTCGCCAAGCAAAACTGGGCCTATGTCTAAATCGAAGCAATCCTTCGCTCATCTAAGATTAGAGCCACAACTTAAACATTTACAGCAGCTCTTTGAATTGAATCAATTTGATCGCTTAGTGGCTGAATGGGAAAGCTTATTAGCCTATTACCCAGATCAAGCACTTCAATTAAAAGGGCAATGGTTAGCCGAGATTAAGCAAGGTTTACGAGCAAAGGAAATTGATCGTGGCTTACTTTTTTTAGACGCGTGGTCAACGCGGTTCGCCAATGATTTTGATGTAGAATGGATAAAAGCCACTGACCAGTTTAGGCGAGAAAATAGAATTGACTCGGTCGATGCGATGTTCAGCTTAGTTGATCAGTTATCTGGCGTTGAGCATGAAATCTATTCCCATCAAAAGAATACTATCATCGAAGCTCAGTTGGGGACTTTAAAAAGCAACAGTGATTGGACTTCATTAATTAAGCTGCTTGAGCATTTACTTTGGTATCAACCAAGTAATGATTTATATATCCTTGAAATCGCTGATGCATATTTTCAGCTTGGTCAATATCAGCAGTCAATATTTCGTTTAGAGTCACTCATTGGCCATGCTTATTATGGCAAGCGCGCCCAGAAACTTTTGGACGAGCTCAATCGTCAAAGTCTAGTTAAAGCAATGTTCCCTTTAATTAAACAGTCAGCGCATTATTTGATTGAAGGTCAGTTGAATAGTCATGAAATCACCTTATTGATTGATACTGGCGCTTCTATTTCAGTATTATCTGAATGGTTCTTTGAACAAAAAAAGAGTCAATTCAATCCTGAATTTGTTCGTCACGCGATAATCGACACAGCTGGCGGTAGAGTCGAGGCGCCCATTTATCGGTTTGAAGCTTTCGCAATTGGTGAATACAGAGTGCGGGATATTGAGTTTGTGGTGATGGCGCTCAGTCACAATAACGGTGCAAGCCAGGGCTTACTGGGAATGAACTTCTTGAAACATTTTGCATTTAATTTAGACCAAGATAAGCAACACTTGATATTACAGCCTCGCGATTAACTGGGTTTATTACGTCGCAAAGCCAACCAGGCCTTTTCATTGAGTATCAGTTTCTGATGAATATTGCTGACTCTATCACGATAGGCCTGAGTTAATCTAACACCTCCCTTTGCATTCGCGACAAAATCGTCTGCCTGTATTTTTTTTGCCAAATTGAGCTGCACTTTAAGCTGGTCTATTTGCTTTTTTTTATCGGCTAATTGTTTTTGCCAAGCAAGATAGCGTTGTTGCTTTTGGTGGCTGAGTAATGCATTTTTCGCTTTACGCTGTTGAATTGACAGGCTAACTGATGTTGTTAGTGCAGGGTTGTTGTCTGTCGTTTGATAGTCGACGGGCTCCTTTTGTATGGCAGTGATTGATGCTGAGGCTTGATGCGCCTCAGGGTATTGATCGGTA
>CALCNB010000123.1 GCA_937897785.1 uncultured Cellvibrionales bacterium
GCTTATGAATTAGTCTATGGTAAGCCTGCATTAGACTCAGCATTAGCTAGATTGAATATTTCTGTTGATCAGTTACTCGATAGAAGTAGTGTAAGCCGCCAAGCTTTCCTTGATCGCATGGCAACAATAAGCGATGAGGATTCCCTCAGTGCTCTTAATATGTACGCTAACCCCATAGTGAATCGATTGCGCTTATTAAGTGCGGTCGAATAATCGTTGACCCAGATTGATTGATACTTATTCATGCCGTTGAATGACGAAACCAAAACACTGATTCAACAAGCTTACTCAGCATGGTTGTCAGCCAATAGTTTTAAACCTCGCCGTGGTCAGCGCAATATGATTGCGGTCATTGCGAAAGCTATAGGTGCAGTGGCTTATGGCAGTGAAGGCGAAAGACAGCCGGATTATGATGAACACGTTTGCTTAGTTGAGGCTGGCACCGGTACCGGTAAAACCGTTGCCTATTCAATAGCGGCCATTATTCTGGCCAAAGCCTTGCAAAAAAAATTGGTGATCTCCACCGCAACCGTGACCTTACAAGAGCAATTAATTACACGTGATTTGCCCAACCTTCAAGCCACCAGTGAGCTTGAATTTTCCTTTGCTATTGCGAAGGGCAGGCAGCGTTATTTTTGTCTCAGTAAGGCCTCGATGCGACTGAAGGATGCCGATCAAGCTTCGAGTGCGCAGGGCTTGTTTCCCGATGAAGAGGTACGTTTATCTGATCGCTCACTGGCCCAAGTGGCATTACTTGAGCAGGCTTTTTCGGCTTCAACTTGGGATGGCGATCGCGACAATTGGGAGCAGGCTATTCCGCAGGAAGATTGGTCGCTTGTCGCTGCTGACAGGGCTAGCTGCAGTGGAAAAAAATGTCCTCACTATCAGGGCTGTGCCTTATTTAGTGCGCGAGATGAGGTTCGCAGTGCCGATGTGCTGGTGGCTAACCACGATTTGGTCTTAGCCGATTTAGCCACCGGTGGCGGTAATGTTTTGCCAGAGCCTCAAGACACGATCTACGTGTTCGACGAGGCGCATCACCTGCCTTCAAAGTCTCAAAATCACCTAAGCCGCCATATTTCCATCGATGCAGAAAGGCGACGTGTGGTGACGACGCAAAAAATCATGGCGAGAGTAAAAAAGTTATTCCCCAAGCATACTGACTTGCATCGAACCATTAAGACTGTGGCTCAAATTGACGAAGCCCTGGATGCCAGTTTAGTCAATGTCTTGCCTTTACTTGAGCAGGTTTTTCAGCAGCAAGGCCACTTGTTGAATAGTTCTGATGAGTTGCGTTTTAGTCACGGTGTCGTGCCACTCACGCTAAAGCCAGTTTTTCAAGAGCTGGGGCAGTGCTTCAGCTTAAAAAGTGGTGTGCTGCAAAAGGCCTCAGACCATGTGTTAGCGACTTTCACAGATCAGCGCGACAATGAACAGGCCAATAAAGAAGCCTTGTATGGCGTGTTGGGCGAGTTGATTAATAGCTGTGATTCAGCCCATTTACTCTGCTCAGACTATGCCTCAGAAGAGCATAAGACCGCTATACCAACGGCACGTTGGTTGCATCAACTGAATTCAGATAGGGCGTTTGACGTCTCAATTTATACGGCGCCTTTATCCGCGGCCGATACCTTGAATCGCTTACTTTGGAAGCATTGCTTTGCAGCTATCTTAACCTCTGCAACACTGGCAGCCCTAGGTCATTTTGATCATTTCATACAACAGATAGGGACGGGTGAGCCTGATCGGGCATTTAAAATTTTAGGTGACTTAAACTTTGCTGATTCGGTTTTTCATGTGCCTAAAATGCGCAGTGACCCAACGCAGGCAGAGCTCCATACCGAAGAAATTATTCAACTGTTGCCGGCGTTATTAGCCGATGATGGCGGCACCTTGGTGTTGTTCTCTTCGCGGCGGCAGTTGCAAGCCGTTTATGATGGTTTGGAAGACAGCCTTCGTCAGTCCATTCTGCTTCAGGGGGAACGATCAAAACAATACTTAATTAACCAGCATAAAGAGGCCGTCGATGCAGGGACTAATAGTGTGCTATTTGGCCTAGCTAGCTTTGCGGAAGGGCTTGATTTACCGGGAAATTATTGCCGTCAAGTCATTATCGCTAAGTTGCCGTTTGCTGTCCCCGATAGTCCGATTGACGAGGCCCTAGGGGAGTGGGTAGAAAGCAAAGGAGGGAATTCATTTTGGGATATCGCGGTACCTAATGCTTCTTTACGCTTACTGCAAGCCTGTGGGCGTTTGCTTAGAGGTGAGTCTGATCAAGGTCGAGTGACACTGTTGGATCGAAGGATATTAACAAAAAGCTATGGAAAACAATTACTCGCTTCATTGCCGCCGTTTGAAAAGCAGCTAAATACTTAATTATTGAATTGTCTAAGTTATTGATATATAGGTTGATAAGGCATTTTTTGGGGCTTAATTGAGTTAAGAACCGGCGTTAGGTTTATTTTTGAGATGAAAAGGTCAATATTTAACTGTTTTTTTACAAATAAAGCTTTTCTTTGTTCGTTAAATGGTCAATAATATCTTCAAGCGGTAAAAGGTCTTTCATTGATGCTTTAATATCTTTGATAGTGATTTTACCATCACATCATGGGGTTTCCTGGTAGAGCCTCAATACTTGAAGAAGTCTATTGCGTTCAGCAATCTTCTTACTGTATCCCTCTCTACCAATACTTCATGAAGAATTTTTTGTTATAGATTCAAATCTGTAACATGAGCTCAGTATTTTCTACTGAGCGACAAGATGGGGTTTCCTGGTAGATCCCCCGTACATATTCAGTGCTTTAATTGCTTTAGGCAAAAGCTGTGTGCGGTCCTACCTACCTGAAATACCATCCTTATCGATTTTATTAGCGGGCATTAGCTCGTGTATGACGGTTCGGCTTTGAATATGCCGAGCGACAAGATGGGGTTTCCTGGTAGATCCCCCGTACATATTCAGTGCTTTGATTGCTTTAGGCAATAGCTGTGTACGGTTCTACCTAGGTAAAGCTCCAATAAATTGAACCGCTATTGTTGTATTCACGAGTGGTTTTATGTTTTGAAACGATTCACTCACGCCGCCTGAGTTTTATTGGGCCTCTCCAGGGGTCATGGGCAGTAAAACTCAGGCGGTGGAAGTGAGATGAAAGGTATACATAGATAGTAAGGCGCAAACAGCAGCGGTGCTCGGTATGGACTGGGTGTCGTTACAGTTAAACGATGGGCTGATGCTGGCCGCACTTTAAATATTTAAAGCGGCTCGGTTAATAAAAATTGCAGTCAGGCTAGGGCTGAAAGAAACAAGGTTTGAATATCGGAGAGTGTGATGAATAGAAGAGGTCTTTATTGATCTCAAACCGACAATTAATAAAAGAGCAGCGTTAATTAGCTGACGAACTACATATAGGTAGCTTTTTATGAGCTTATGATTTTTGAAAAATAAAAGTTTTATTCACTGTGGAGGCAAATTTATTGCAGATATAGATCTTTAAACATTGCTGGCTAAGGCTTAACGGCCCCAACTGATGGCGCACAAACCGCTTATTGGACGATTTTTAGACAAAAAAAAATCGTTTGCGTCCACTTATATCTGTTTTGACTTGACAAGCCATGTTA